>JAVBYK010000173.1 GCA_030824095.1 bacterium | reverse complement strand
CGCCACTTGGCGCGCAGCGTGGTGCGCTCATCGGACATCACCTCCAGAAAGTCGGAGAGCCGCTTGGAGCGTGCGACGGCAAACAGGATCAGCGTGACAAAGCACAGGGTTGCCACAATACCGTGCAACAGCCGCTGCCAGGGCGGCCCCTCGCCAAACGCGATGATGTTCATGCCGAAGTAGCCAGTGGTTACCGTCGCAATCAGGCCCAGGATGGTGATCACCGTCAGGCGCACCACCGTGTTGGACTGGCGCCGCTGGGAATCACTGTCCAGGTAGTGGCTCATCTCCTTGATCTCGTCGCGCACCTCGTCGTACAGCGCATCGTTGCGCAGATGGTTGGCGCACAGACGGAAGGTGGCCTGGATATGGGGGCGCTCCGACAGCTCGTGAAACCAGTAGCGGTGGGTAAACCGCAGGAAGGTCTCGAAGTTGGACCGGATGCGTCGCTTGAACGCGCGGACCGAGTCGTCATTGCGGATATTGAGTGCGTTGACCGCGCCCATCAGCACGTCGGAAAACACCAGCAGCGCGGCCCGGTGCAGGTGCGCCAGCAGGAAGATCAGGAAGTACTGGTGGCGAAACTGCGCCAGGACACCGCGCTCCGGGTCGGAGAAGAAAGCTGAGCGGCTGTCCCCGACCACCGTCAGCGCATGGCCGGTGCAGATGAAGCGGGTGTTGGGTCCGGCCTCGGTGCCGGTCCAGAACCGGTCCTGGCAGTAGCTGGACTCAAAATTGACCACGGTCGGCTCATTGACCGGCAGCGCTTCGTCGGGGTGCAGGGTGGACGCCAGGCCGATGCGAACCCATTCCTCCGCGCTCAGGGACTGCGGCCGGTCCACCGCCAGGAACGCCATCACCGGCATGCGGTGGTATTCAATCAGCCGGTAGCGCAAGGGCCCGGGTTCATCCGTATGCGCCAGCACCAGCGGCCGCAGCAGGCAGGCCCAGTGTTCCGAAATGCAGGGGCTACGGTGCTGGCACACGAACTGCAGGAACTTCTCGCGGTGGCCCGCATCGGACTTGGCGATCACCTGTCCGTCGCCGCCCAGCCACTCCGCCAGGTGCACGTTGTGCAAACCATCTCCGTCATCGTCCCAGCCTGATGGGTAGGCCCGTCCGAAGCGAAACAGGATGTCGCGCGCGGTGTCCAGAGAGAGATTGCGGGCGCGCACCTCCACATTGAACTGCACCAGGTCGAGATCGTCGAAGAAGTACACGTCCATGTGCACCACGTCCAGCTCCACTGGTGCCTGGCCCTCGCGCAGGGTCAGGCGCAGGGAGGCAACATCCTTGCGGCGAAACACATGCATAGGGGAGTTGCCCGTGTCATCGCAATCCGCGGCCTGGCCGGCGCGGGTTTCGCCATACAGGAACCGCTGGACGTACGGCAGGAACGAAACGAACTCCCGGTAGTGCCGCTCCCGGAACATGCCCGGGTCCTCGGTGAACTCGTCATCGATGCGCCGCCAGGGATGCGATTCGCGCAAGCCCTCCAGGACTTCCCAATGGCGGGTTTTGGGCCTACCCGACGCATCAGCTTGAATCTGCAGCGGCCACACCAGGCTGGCGTGGAACAGGCGGACACGTTCTTCGGTGGGTTCCCTATCCATTTCCGGCACGGTCATTTGTCCCTCTCAGGCTTCGCGCAACAGCCGGTACCCGACCGCCGTCTCGGTCAACAGGTGTTCGGGTTGGGCCGGGTTCTTTTCCAGCTTCTGCCGCAGATGCCCCATGTAGATGCGCAGGTAATGGCTTTGGTCCGCATGGGAGGGGCCCCACACTTCCCGCAGCAGTTGCCGGTGGGTCATGACCCGGCCGGTGTTGGCCACCAGCACGCTGAGCAGCCGGTACTCAATGGGCGTCAGATGGACCTCCTCGCCATTGCGGCGCACCAGTCGTGCGCGCCGGTCCACTTCGACCGTCCCAAAGCGGAACACCGCATCCCCTTCGCCCGATAACTCAGCCGAAGACCCGCCGGCACCGGCGCGCGGGCGGCGCAAATTGGCGCGCACCCGGGCCAGCAACTCGCCCACGCCAAAGGGCTTGGTCAGGTAATCATCCGCACCCGCATCCAGCGCGGCAATCTTGTCGGATTCGTCGGCGCGTGCCGACAACACCACGATGGGCACGTTGGACCAGCCCCGCACATCGCGGATCAGGTCCAGCCCATCGCCATCCGGCAAGCCCAGATCGACCACCAGCAGGTCCGGCTTGCGCGTGCCCGCGTCCACCAGCCCGCGCCTGGCGGTGTCCGCCTCATGCACTTGCCAGCCCTCCCCCTCCAGCGCCGCGCGCACAAAGCGCCGGATCTGGGGTTCGTCCTCTATCAGGATGGCAATGGGGGCAGACATGGCGCGGGCAGGCGTGGCGTTCAGGACTCTTCAACGTCGGGCGCAACGGGGGGGTTGGTGCGCGGCAGGGTGATGGTGAATTCTGCACCACCACCATCGGCTTCGCCGGCAATAATTTTTCCCCGGTGCGCCTCCACAATGGCCTTGCAAATCGCCAGCCCCAGCCCGACTCCCCGGGTAGAGGACTCGGCCTGCCCGCGGGTGAACTTGTCAAAGAGGGATTGTTCATGCCCGCGGATGGACGCCGGCAATCCGGGACCATGGTCACGCACGGTCAACACCAGGCTGCCGGGGGTGACCTGTGCGCTGATCACAATGGCCGGGGATTGACCGGCAACCGGCGCGCCGTACTTGGCGGCGTTCTCCAGCAGGTTGACCAGAACCCGCTCCATCAGCGTGGCGTCAAACTCCACCAAAGGCAGGTCCGTCGGCAGGTTGGTGCCAATTTCCAACAGGCCCAATGCGTGCCGGGCGGACCGGATGGCGCCACCCACCACCTCTTCCACCGATTGCCAATCCTTGTGCAACTGGACCTTTCCGCTCTCCAGGCGCGCCATGTCGAGCAGATTCGTCACCAGCGCACTGAGTTCCCGCGCTTCGCGGGCGATGGCCTGCGCCGATGCCAGTTGGTCCGGGGTCAGTGACGGTGAATGCTCCAGCGTTTCGGC
>JAVBYK010000035.1 GCA_030824095.1 bacterium | reverse complement strand
GTGCATTCGGAGATGCAGGAAGATGCCACCATCGAACACCACTGTTCAGCCAGCATTGGCGTGGCCGTTTTTGGCCCGTTGGACGCCAACGCAGCCAGTATTCTGGTGGCCGCAGACACGGCCATGTACGAAGCCAAGAAGGCCGGGCGCAACGCCATTCGGGTTACCCGCCCGTAGCCCGGACCAGCACGCAGCAGCCACTCAGTTCAACGCGGCGCCACTCTCAAACCAGTGGCGGATCAGGCCCCGCTCGGCCTCACTGATGCCGGTGGCGTTGTTCAGCGGCATGACCTTGGTCACCACGGCCTGCTGGTAGATACCCTGGGCATGCTGCTTGACCCCCTCGACGGAGTCCAGCCGCACGTTCTTCATCTGCACCGCGGCACCGTGGCACTGGTAGCAGCGCTGCTCCAGCACAGCGGCCAATGTCTTATAGCCAATTTGGCCTCCAGCCCTCGTAGTATCTTGCGATACAGCTCCTGAATTGATAGCATTTTCTGCAGACTGTGGCGTTGGCTTCAACCAGAGCGCCACACCCACAATGGCCACGACACCGGCCAGAGCGTACGGCCAGGGGTGGCTGTTGCGGCCGAGTTTGAAGCCATGGCGCAGCACAAAGAACTGGCGAATGGCGGCACCGGCAAACATCATGGCTACCAGCACCAGCCAGTTCTGCGGGTGGGTGTAGGTAAAGCTGTAGTGGCCGCTGAGCATGGCAAACAGCACCGGCAGCGTGAAATAGGTGTTGTGCACGCTGCGCTGTTTGCCGCGCTTGCCGTGGATCGGGTCCACAGGGTTGCCGGCCTTGATATCGGCCACTACGGTCTTCTGGCCGGGAATGATCCAGAAGAACACATTGGCGCTCATGCTGGTGGCGATCATCGCGCCCACCAGCAGGAAGGCGGCGCGCCCGGCAAACCAGTGGCAGGCCAGCCAGGCCGCTATCACCACCAGCACCGCAACCAGGGCGCCGACGATGGCATCACCGTTCTTGCGCTGGCCAAAGATGCGGCAAATGCCGTCGTAGGCGAGCCAGAACACCACCAGGAATGCCAGTGCCACGCCAACGGCGGCATTGGGTGACCAGTCCATCACCGACTTGTCGATCAGGTAGGTGCCGGCGCTCCACAAATAGGACACGGTGAACAGGGAAAAGCCGCTGAGCCAGGTGCTGTAGCTCTCCCAATAAAACCAGTGCAGGTGCTTGGGCAACTCGGGGGGGGCGCCGAGAAACTTGACCGGATGGTAGAAGCCGCCGCCGTGCACGGCCCACAGTTCGCCGCTGACACCCTGGCGTTTCAGGTCCTCGTCCACCGGTGGCGTGAGACTGCTGTCCAGGAACACAAAGTAGAAGGAGGAGCCAACCCAGGCAATGGCGGTGATGACGTGGACCCAGCGCAACAGCAGGTTGGCCCAATCCAGCAGGTAACTTTCCATGCAGTGTGTTCTCCTTGGCGCGACGGCAAAGTGTATACAATTTTGCCGCGGCGTGGCGGCTCAGCCGGAAACTTGCAAGATCTGGGCCGCAACGGCCACCGCAATCACTGCAGGGCGCTTGTCGGCAATGCCCGGCACGCCAATCGGGCAGGTCACGTGCGCCAGTTCGGCCTCCGCGAAACCGCGCGCCAGCAGACGCTGGCGAAAGGACGCCCACTTGGTCTTGCTGCCAATCAGGCCGACATAGGGCAGATCGCCCTGGGCGCGCTGGCGCCCCAGACAGGCGGCCACGATGTCCAGGTCCTCGGCATGGCTGAAACTCATGATCAGCACGCGCGAGCCGCTCGCCAGGTCGGTCACGGCGGCCTGAACCGGGTCGGAATGCTCGCAGCGCACCTGGGCAGCCAACGCGGGTGGGAAGATTTCGTCACGGCTGTCGATCCAGGTCAGGTCCACGGGCAGGTTCAGCAGCACCTGCACCACGGCCCGCCCCACGTGCCCGCCGCCAAACAGGGCCACGGGCGTGCCCTTGCGGGCCAATTGGGTGCGCAGGCGCTCGATGTCGGTCGCCGACACCCGCTCGAACTGCAACACCACCTCGCCCCCACAACATTGCCCCAGGCTGGGTCCAAGTGGATAGCGCACCACGGCGTCGCCGGTGCCTTTATGTAACAAATGGCGTGCATGGGCCATCGCATCCCACTCCAGATGCCCGCCGCCCACGGTTCCCAACAGGGCGTTGTCCAACACCGCCATCCAGGCCCCTGCCTCGCGCGGCGCGGAGCCGCGGGTCGACTGCACGGTGACCAGCACTGCCGTTTCATGGACCAGACGCTCCAGCAAAAGACTCAGCTCACTCACATTCAGATACCTTTTCCAAAGACCGATCGGTGGTCTGGTGCGTTAGATTCGGACACAGTATGCCTTTGCCAACCCAGATCCCCCTCACCATGCCCCCATTCACTCACCGCACGACACTGCGCCGACTTGGCCTTTGGAGCTGCGTGGCCAGCCTGCTCGCCGCTTGCAGCACCGGGCCCTCCAGTCCGCCACCCGCGCCCAAGGCACCGGAACCCACCGCACAGACCGGCGCCGTGCCCAAGGTCCCCAGCCATCCGGGCTCCTACGCCGGAACCCCCCGCGACTATCGGCGTGATGCCGCCACCCATCTGTATGCCAAGAACAGCGGCCGGATTTTCAGTGGCAAGTTGCCACCACAGTTGTATGCCATTGGCGTGTTGCAGGTGGATATCAACGCCCGCGGCGCCGTGACCGCTCTGCGCTGGATGCGCGCACCCACCCACGCGCCCGAGGTGGTGGCCGAGATTGAACGTGCCGTGCACCAGGCCGCGCCATTTCCGGCACCCATCAAGATGGGCAAGGTGACTTACACCGACACCTGGCTGTGGCACAAAAGCGGCCAGTTCCAGCTGGATACGCTGACCGAAGGGCAGCTGTAGCTCGAACCGTTCAAAACCACTGCGATACGCGTGGCTGCCATCATGCGGGACGCACGCACAATGCGCGCGCATGCAGCCGGTAGTCTGGTTGCGACGTCTGCGTGTGCCCCGTGTGCAAATAGTGATA
>JAVBYK010000095.1 GCA_030824095.1 bacterium | reverse complement strand
GGCGAGGTCGTGGAGCGCCCGGCCTCGGTGGTGCGCGAGCTGGTGGACAACGCGCTGGACGCCGGCGCGACGCAGATCACGGTGCGCCTGCTGGCCGGCGGTGTACGCCTGATCAGCGTGGAAGACGATGGCCAGGGCATCCTGAGTGAGGAACTGCCGCTGGCCTTTCGCCGCCACGCCACCAGCAAGATTGGCAACCTGCAGGACCTGGAGTCCGTGGCCACCATGGGATTTCGCGGCGAGGCATTAGCCGCTATCAATTCAATAGCTGACTGCGCAATATTGTCGAGGGCTAGCGGCCAATCTGCCGCAAACCTGCTGGACGGGCGCACGGGTGAGCTGAAACCCGTGGCGCGCAGCCAGGGCACCACCGTCGAGGTCAAGGAGCTGTTTTACAGCACCCCGGCGCGGCGCAAGTTCCTGAAGACCGACGCCACCGAACTGGCCCACTGCATCGAATCTGTGCGCCGCCACGCCCTGGCCCGCCCCGACGTGGGATTTGCCATCTGGCACGAGGGCAAGCTGATTGAACAATGGCGCCGCTGCGAGGCACCGGACCAGGAATCGCAACTGGCCCAGCGCCTGACCGACGTGCTGGGTGCCGACTTCATGGCGCAGTCGATTCCCGTGGACTGGCGCGCCGGCAGTGACGCCCGCTCGCTACGCATCTGGGGCCGCGTCGGCGTTCCCGACGCCGCCCGCTCGCGCGCCGACCAGCAGTTCTGCTACGTCAACGGCCGCTTTGTGCGCGACAAGGTGCTGACCCACGCCGCCCGCAGCGCCTATGAAGACGTGCTGCACGGCCACCGCCAGCCGGTCTACGCGCTGTACCTGGCCATGGACCCGGCGCGCGTCGACGTGAACGTGCACCCGACCAAAATCGAGGTGCGCTTCCGCGACAGCCGCGAGGTGCACCAGGGCGTGCGCCACGCCGTCGAAGACACCCTGGCCAAGCCGCGCGCCGGACAGACGGACGGCGCTACGCCCGCCGCACCCGCGCCCGCCGGCGAGTCCTTCGCAGCCTTCCAGCCGAATGGTTTGGAGCAAAAAACCGCCCCAGCCCTCGCAGGATATGCGCAACGTGCTATGAATTTCGCAGCACACGATGAACCGCTTGGCCACCGCGTCAGCGACATCAGCCTGCTCTGGCAGCGCGACACCAGCCCCAATAACAGCCCCAACGCCACCGGTGGCTGGACGGCTGGGGGTTTTGCGCAGGTAAAGGAGGAGCCCGCAGCGCGGGCGGGGGACACGGAGCAAAACCCCCAGCCGTCCAGCCGCCCCCCCAGCAGCGGAGAACAAGCCCAGACCTGGCCATTAGGAAGAGCCCTGGCCCAACTGCAAGGCATCTACATCCTGGCCGAAAACGCCCAGGGCCTGGTCATCGTGGACATGCACGCCGCCCACGAGCGCATCGTCTACGAGCGGCTCAAGACCCAGATCAACCTCACCGCGCCCGACGGCACCCATCACCCCCTGGCCAGCCAGCCCCTGCTGATCCCCGCCACCTTTGCCGCCACGCCACACGAGGTGGCCACGGCCGAGGCCCATGCCGCCACCCTCAACACCCTGGGCCTGGAGATCAGCCCGTTCTCACCCAAGACCCTGGCCGTGCGCGCCGTGCCGACCACGCTGGCGCAGGGCGACGCCGTGGAGCTGGCACGCAGCGTGCTGGCGGAGTTGGCACAGCATGACGCCAGCACCGTCATCCAGCGCGCGCAGAACGAACTGCTGGCCACCATGGCCTGCCACGGCGCGGTGCGCGCCAACCGGCGCCTGACCTTGGATGAGATGAACGCCCTGCTGCGCCAGATGGAAGCCACCGAACGCAGCGACCAGTGCAACCACGGCCGCCCCACCTGGCGTCAGCTCAGTCTGCGCGAGATCGACACCCTTTTCCTGCGTGGCCGCTAGCCCAGATTTGTGAAAACCAAACACTTTGCCCAACTGGTGGCGCTGTCCGCCCTGTGGGGCGCCTCCTTCATGCTGATCCGCATTGCCAGCCCGGTGCTCGGGCCCAATGTGCTGGCCGCTCTGCGCATTGGCGCAGCCACGCTGACGCTGGCAGTGCTGATGCGCGCCATGGCCCACCCCTGGCCGACCGGTCACTGGAAAGAGCTGGCGCTGATCGGCCTGCTCTCGGTGGCCCTGCCGTTTCTGCTGTTTGCCTGGGCAGCGCTGCAACTGCCGGCCGGCTACAGCGCGCTGCTGAACTCCACTGCGGTGCTGTTTGGCATCTTCGCCTCGGCCTGGCTGAAGGAAGACACGCTGACAGCGCGCAAGCTGATCGGCTGCGCCTTTGGCTTCAGCGGCGTGGCGCTGATCGTGGGTCTGGGACCGGTGGAGCCCTCGCTCAAGGTTGCGCTGGCCGCGCTGGGATGCGTCACCGCATCGGCCTGCTATGGCATTTCCACGCCGCTGATGAAGCGCGCACTGACCCGCATGCAGCCGCTGCAGATTGCCGCCGGCCTGCACGCCACCGCGCTGCTGATGCTGTTGCCCGGTGCGGCGTGGAGCTGGCCTGCCGCACAGTTCACGCCCATGGCTCTGCTGGCCGTGGCCATCATGGGCGTGGTGACCTCCGGGATTGCGTACTGGATGCACATCCGCATCCTGGCCCATGTGTCGCCGGTGGCGGCCATGAGCCCCACCTTCATGATTCCCGTGTTTGGCGTCGCCTGGGGCCACGTATTCCTGGGCGAGCAGCTCAGCACCGGCATTTTTGCCGGTGGCGCCCTCGTGCTGCTGGCCAGCGCGCTGGTGACCGGCTTCAACCCCTGGCAGAAATGGCTGGATGTGGTGGATGCCAAGCCCTGATTGAGGGCCACCAAACTATTTTTGCCAGGCCGTCAACGGCATGGGCAACCCCATCGTTGTAGGTGGGTCTCCTCTTGTGGAGTCCTCTTACACGCTTTGAAAGGCAATGAAAATGAGCAAGATTCTCGCAACCCTGATCGCTGGTCTGTTCGCTGTTGGTGCCTATGCCCAGGCCTCGGCACCTGCTGCCCCCGCCAAGCCAGCCACACC
>JAVBYK010000036.1 GCA_030824095.1 bacterium | reverse complement strand
GCCAGCTGCGCCATGCGCGGATCGGGCACTTCGACGATGCCCACATTGGGCTCGATGGTGCAAAACGGGTAGTTCTCGGCAGCAATGCCAGCCTTGGTCAGGGCGTTGAACAGGGTGGATTTACCCACGTTGGGTAGGCCTACAATGCCACACTTCAAACTCATAAAAACCTCTAAAAACGGGGGAGACAAGTGTATGCCATCCCTGCTTGCGCGCCTGATGCTGGTGGTTTGGTGCCTGTGTGCCAGCCCCGGGTGGGCCGCAAACGGGGTACCGGGCGACGCCATTGTGCTGGACGACCGAGTCCCCAGCCTGCAGGTTCACACCCCCATCCAGACCTGGATTGACGAAGGCTCGCACGCCACCATCGGGTTGGTCGCGGGCGGCGCCGTGAAATTCACTGCGGCCGATGCGCTCAGCCCCTTTCCGCTGAACAAGTTCGACACCCTGTGGATCAAGCTGCGCGTGGTGCGCACCGCCAGTTCGCCGTCGCCCTGGACGCTGAACCTGCCCCTGCCCTTTCTGGATGCGGTCTCGCTGTACCAAGTCAATGCGGCGGGCCTGTGGACCGTGCAGCGCGCTGGCGACACCCTGGCGCACACCGACTGGCACCAGCAGGGCCTGTACCCGGACTTTGACCTCCTGCTCCAAGGCAGTGCGCCACAGGACATCTACCTGCAGGTGCGCAACTTCAAGCCTGTGGGCATCCCCATTCGCCTGGCCACTGCCCAGCAGCGCGAAAGCCAGCGCCAGTTTGAGTTGCTGGGGCTGGGCCTGATGCTGGGCGCGCTGCTGAGTCTGGCGGGCCTGTCGGTGCTGCGCTACCTGGAACACAGCAACGCGGTGGACGGCTGGGCCTCGCTGTTCGGGCTGTTGATTGCGGCCACCATTGGCCAGATCACCGGGGTGCTGAATGCCTTTGTGTGGAGATCAATGCCAGAGCTGGCCAATCTGGCCTCGGGCGTGATGCCGGTCGTGGCCGTGGGCTGCTCCCTGCTGTTCATCCGCAGCGTATTCCCCCTGTTTGTGCACTACCGTCGCTTCGACCGTTTCGTCTACAGCGTGGGCTGGGGCACCGTGGCATCGGTGCTGGTGTTTGCGTTTGTAGACCGTTTCATCGGCGACCGGGTCTGCGGCACGTTCATGCTGTTTGCCACCGCAGTGGGGCTGATTGCCACCTTCCTGAGCTGGCGCGGCGGCTCCCAGGTGGCGCGCTGGCTGATGCTGGCCCTGATGCCCCAGTTCCTGGGCCTGATGTACATGGTGGGCGAGGCCATGGGCGCGGTGCCGCTGCTCTGGGAGCTGCGCTACCTGACGTCGCTGGGTGTGGCCATCACTGTGCCCATGATGCTGTATGCCCTGAGCCAGGTCACCCACGACCGCAAGGAGCTGGTGGTGCGCGCCAACCACCTGCCCACGCAGGACGCGCTGACCGGCCTGCTGACCGCCGAGGTGTTCCAGACCCACCTGAACGAGGCCGTGCAGCGCGCCATTGACCACCGCGAGCCGCTGGCCCTGGTGATGGTGCGGGTGGTCAACCACAACCAGATCCGCGAAGCCTTCAGCGACACCACCGGCGAGCAGTGCCTGCTGCGTGCCGTGGTCAAGATCCAGCGCATCCTGCGTGATGTGGACCCGGCCGGGCGCGTGGGCACGGCACAGTTTGCGCTGCTGATGGAAGGGGTTTCCACACGCAAGGCACTCACCGAGCGCATGGTCAAGCTGATTGCGTCCGGCCTGATTCCCCTGCCGGGACTGGTGCCCGAGGTCACCCTGCAGTTCCAGGCGGCCTGCGTGCTGCTGCACGAGAACCCGGTGCCCGCCGAACGGGTGCTGGACGACTTGCGCGGCCTGCTGGGAGGCATGTCCCCCCATACCCGCCGGCCCATCCGTTTTCTGGAAGCGCTGCCCACGGAAGCCTCCGCCCTGCAATCCCAGGCCGAGCCGGCCTAGCGTCGCCCAACCCTACTGCGGCGGTCCCCGGACCCCGGCTTTTACAATCCCCCGATGACAAGACCGTTTGATATCTGTATCCGGGGCGCCGGCATCGTCGGACGCACGCTGGCGTTGCATCTGGCTGGCAAGCAGTTGCGTGTGGCGCTGGTGGCCCCCCCCGCGCCCGCCGCCATCCTGGCCGCACCCGACGTGCGTGCCTATGCCCTCAACCTGCTATCACGCCAGTTGCTGGAGGCGGTGCGCTGCTGGCCGGATGAGCAAGACGCCACGCCGGTACTGTCCATGCAGGTCCAGGGGGACGACGGCGGCCAGGTGGCGTTCAACGCCAGCGAGACCAATTCCGAAGCGCTGAACTGGATCGTCGATGTGCCCGCTCTGGAGGCCCGACTGGCGGACGCGGTGCGCTACCAGCCGCTGATCGAGGTGGTGGATACCCCGCAAGCCGCGGCGCTGACCGTGGTCTGCGAAGGCCGCGCCAGCAGCACCCGCCAGGAATGGGGCGTGGACTGGGACGTCAAACCCTATGGCCAATGGGCCCTGGCCACGCGGGTGCAATGCGCGCGAGCCCATGGCCAGGTCGCCCGCCAGTGGTTCCACCAGGGCGAAATCCTGGCTTTTTTGCCGCTGGGCGGGGCCCAGGGGAACTTGTGTGCCATTGTGTGGTCTGTCTCTCCGGAGCGCGCACAAACACTGCAGGCACTGGAGGCCGAGGAATTCTGCGAAGCACTGGAGGCCGCCAGCCACGGCGTGCTGGGATCGCTGGCACTGACCGGAGACCGCAAGGTCTGGCCGCTGCAGCAGGCGATGGCCCGGCGCTGGAGCGGGGCCACGGATGCCGGCAGCTGGGTATTGGCGGGCGATGCCGCCCACAACATGCATCCGTTGGCCGGACAGGGCCTGAATGTGGGCCTGGCCGATGTGGACGAGCTGGTGCGCGTGCTGGTGGCAAGGCCGTATTGGCGCAGCGTGGGCGACCCCAAGCTGCTGCGGCAGTATGAACGTGCGCGCAAGGCCGACTTTGCGGTGATGGGACAGGCCAACGACGCCTTGCAGCAGTTGTTTACCAACCCCCA
>JAVBYK010000207.1 GCA_030824095.1 bacterium | reverse complement strand
GATTTCAATGACCAGTTGCTGTTTCTGGAACCGCGCCACCTGTTCCCCGAGGAATTGCAGGAAGGCCTGACCATGGAGGGCAATGCCCTGCCCGAAGGCTGCAACCCGAACGCGCCCCGCGACACGCTGTACACCGTGACCGACATCTACCCGGACCATATCGTCATCGACGGCAATCACCCGCTGGCCGGCATTGCCATCCGTATCACCATGAAGGTTGAGTCGGTGCGGGAAGCAACCGAAGAAGAGATCGGCCGGGGCAGCTGTGGCACCGGATTCTTCAAATTGCAGGTAGCGTCCGACGAAGTGCCGCCCGGTGGCCTTCTGCACTGATGTCTGACATCAAAATAAGCCACCAGCCCTCGTCAAATGGGCTTATATTGCTACGTTTTCGATAGCAATTTCCAAGCCAATCAGCGTTTGCCGGTAGACCCGTAGCCGCCTTCGCCGCGTTGGCTGGCCTCGAAATCGGTCACCAGATTGAACTGGGCCTGCACCACTGGCACGATGACCAATTGCGCGATGCGCTCCATGGGCTCGATGGTGAAGGCCACATCACTGCGGTTCCAGGCGCTGACCATCAACTGGCCCTGGTAGTCGCTGTCAATCAGCCCCACCAGGTTTCCCAGCACGATGCCATGTTTGTGGCCCAGGCCGGAGCGCGGCAGGATCAGGGCCGCGTAGCCCGGGTCCTGCAGGTACATGGCCATGCCGGTGGGCACCAGTTGCCAGGCGTTCGGCGCCAGTGTCAGCGGCTCGGCCAAACAGGCGCGCAGGTCCAGCCCGGCGCTGCCGGGTGTGGCGTAGGCCGGCATCTGGTCGATCAGGCGTTTATCGAGGATCTTGACGTCAATTTTCATTTTTTAAGGTGCGTTAGGTAGGCGCCTGGCAATCTCGGACACCAGTTGGCGGGCCAGGTGCAATTTGCTGGCATGGGGGAGTTCTTGCGTGCCATCGGCGTCAACCAGCAGCAACGCGTTGTCATCTTTGCCAAACGTGGCCGGGCCGATATTGCCCACCAGCAGTGGCACGCCCTTGCGGGCGCGCTTGGCCGTGGCATGGGCCAGAAGGTCATGGCTTTCAGCGGCAAATCCCACGCAGAACAGGTCACCTGCCTGGGCGCGCCCCGACTGCGCCACGTTGGCCAGAATGTCGGGGTTTTCCACAAAGGCCAGTGTAGGTGTCTGGCCGGAGCCGTCTTTCTTGATCTTCTGGTCGGAAGCCTGCGCCGGGCGCCAGTCGGCTACCGCCGCAGTGGCTACGAAAATGTTCGCGGCTGGGGCCTGTTCCACGCAGGCCTGCAGCATGTCTATTGCGGATTGCACGTCAATGCGCTGCACCCCGCGTGGCGTCGCCAGTGCCACCGGTCCAGCCACCAGCGTGACCTGCGCCCCGGCCTCGTGCGCCGCGCGGGCGATGGCAAAGCCCATCTTGCCGCTGGAGCGGTTGGTAATGCCACGCACCGGATCAATGGCCTCAAAGGTCGGGCCTGCTGTGACCAGCACCTGCTTGCCTGCGAGCAACTTGGGCTGGAAAAACGCAATCACGTCGGCCAACAGCTCGTCAGGCTCCAGCATGCGGCCATCACCCGTTTCGCCGCAGGCCTGGAAACCACTACCAACACCCAGGATCGTGGCACCATCCGCCGCCAACTGCATCAAATTGCGCTGCGTGGCGGGATGCGCCCACATCTCGCGGTTCATCGCCGGCGCAATCAGCAGCGGCACCGTATCGATAGGGCGCGCCAGACACATCAGGCTCAAAAGCTCGTCGGCACCACCATGCAGCAGCTTGGACATGAAATCGGCGCTACAAGGTGCAATCAGGATGGCATCGGCCTCGCGGCTCAGGTTGATGTGCGCCATATTGTTGGGTTCACGCGCATCCCACTGCGAACCGTAGACGGGGCGGTTGGAGAGCGCCTGCATGGTCACCGGCGTGATGAATTGCGCGGCCGCTTCGGTCATCACCACCTGCACGGTGGCGCCTTCCTTGATCAGGGCGCGGCAGAGTTCGGCGGCCTTGTAGCAAGCGATGCCTCCGGTGAGGCCCAGGACGATGTGTTTTCCGGCTAGATCATTCATGGGGGGCAATGTAGCAGAGGCTTTCAACTTCTATTGCCAAATTCCGGCTTCCTCACCTCCCCCACTCTCGCCCCGCCGGGCGAGAGGGAGCTTTAACAGCCATATGTGGCCGCGTCTTCAAAGGGAGCACGTTCAATTTGTGAGAGTCCTACGGTGGCCGGTGTTGGCTATTGAGCGTGTACGCCCCACCCAAAAAGACAAGCCCAAATATGGCTGTTAGGCTCCCCCTCGCCCGGCGGGGCGAGGGGGCTGGGGGGAGTGAGGACCGGAAGTCAAGGGAATCTAGGATCCATCCCCACACGTATAATCTCGCTTTACCACCTCCCAGAGCCAAAAGCTCTCCCCCTGACATGACCAAATTTGTCTTCGTCACCGGCGGTGTGGTGTCTTCCCTTGGCAAGGGAATCGCCTCAGCCTCCCTCGCTGCGATACTGGAATCGCGGGGCCTGACAGTCACTCTCATCAAGCTGGATCCGTACTTGAACGTTGATCCCGGCACGATGTCCCCCCTGCAGCACGGTGAAGTCTTCGTCACCGACGACGGCGCCGAAACCGACCTGGATCTGGGCCACTATGAGCGATTCATCGAATCGCGCATGCGCAAGGCCAACAACTTCACGACCGGCCAGATCTACAAGAGCGTGCTCGACAAAGAACGCCGTGGCGACTACCTGGGCAAGACCGTGCAGGTCATCCCCCACGTCACCAACGAAATCCAGGAGTTCGTCAAACGCGGCGCTCGCTTCGGCGAGCCCGACGCGGTGGATGTGGCCATCGTTGAAATTGGCGGCACCGTGGGCGACATCGAGTCCCTGCCCTTCCTGGAAGCTGTGCGCCAGATGAGCCTCAAGCTCGGCCCCAACAACAGCGCCTTCGTGCACCTGAGCTACCTACCGTGGATTGCCGCGGCCGGCGAACTCAAGACCAAGCCCACCCAGCACACCGCCAA
>JAVBYK010000521.1 GCA_030824095.1 bacterium | reverse complement strand
TTCGCCGATGAGGCCGCCTTTCGCAACATCAACACCCTGGCCGAGCTGCGCGAGCACGACGCCAGCATCACACCATGAACCAGCCCACACTCACCGAAATTGCGGCCGGCCTGGAGGGCTACGACCCCAATGCCGTGTCCGTCACCCAGGCGCAGCGCATCATCCAGGACTTTGTCAAACCCATCCACGGCATGGAGCTGATCCCCATCCGCGAGGCGCTGGGCCGGGTGCTGGCGGCGGACGTGGTCTCGCCCATCAGCGTGCCCGCGCACGACAACTCGGCCATGGACGGTTTTGCCTTCCATGGCAGCGACCTGGTCGCGGGTGCCGCCACCACGTTGACCGTCATCGGAACGGCTTTTGCCGGGCGCAGCTTTGACGGCGCGGTGGGTGCCGGCCAGTGCGTGCGCATCATGACCGGCGCGGTGATGCCGGCCGATTGCGACACCGTGGTGCCGCAGGAGCTGACACAGGCAGCAAGCGACACCGCAATCACCATTCCTCCCAACACCCTCCAGACCGGCGACAACCGCCGCAAAAAGGGCGAAGACCTGATGGAAGGCCAACCGGCGTTGACCCGTGGACGCGTGCTGCGCCCCGCCGACCTGGGGCTGCTGGCCTCGCTGGGCATTGCCGAGGTGGCGGTGCAGCGCCGGCTCAAGGTGGCGTTCTTCTCCACCGGAGACGAGTTGCGCTCGCTGGGCGAGCCGCTGGACCCTGGCTGCATTTTTGACTCCAACCGCTACACGCTGCTGGGCATGCTGACGCGGCTGGGCTGCGAGCTGATTGACATGGGCGTGGTCAAGGACGATGCTGACTCGCTGGAAGCCGCGCTGCGCAGCGCCTGCGAAAACGCGGACGCCGTCATCACTTCCGGCGGTGTCTCCGTGGGCGAGGCCGATTACACCAAGCCCATCATGGCCAAGCTGGGCGACGTGACCTTCTGGAAGATCGGCATGCGCCCGGGCCGGCCCCTGGCCTTTGGCACCATTGCCTCCAACGGCAAAAAGGCCTATCTCTTTGGCCTGCCGGGCAACCCGGTGGCGGTGATGGTCACGTTCTACTTCTTCGCCCGCGACGCGCTGTTGCGCATGATGGGCGCACGCGAGAACCCCCTGCCCCAGTTGCGCGCCACATCGCTCGCCGACATCCGCAAGAAGCCGGGCCGCACCGAATACCAGCGCGGCATCCTGTCCACCGACGGCCAGGGCCAGCCGGTGGTGCGCATCACCGGTTCGCAGGGTTCGGGCGTGCTGCGCAGCATGTCGGAGGCCAATTGCATGGTGGTGCTGCACCACCAGCAGGGCTCGGTGCGCGCCGGCGAGGCGGTTGACGTGGTGTTGTTTGACGGACTGACATAACGCAAAAACAGCACCGGGCCCTCGTCAAATATGGCAGACTTGCTACATTAACGATAGCGCCCAATGAAAACGCCATCCATTCGGTCCCACCTGTTGCTGCTGGTGCTGGCACTGTCCGTGCCGCTGGCGGCATCAGTCGGGTACGAAATCTACAACCAGATGCAGCAGGCCGTGGCGCACGCCAAGAGTTCGCTGCGATCCCTGGCGCAGACCATGGCCAGCAACACCGGCGGCAAGATAGCCAACGCCCGGCAAACGCTGGAGCGCCTGGCCCAGCGCCCGCTGGTGCAGCAGGTGGACCCCCATCACTGTGATCCCGTGCTGAGGGATCTGCTGGAGCTGAACCCCGATTTCGCCAACGTGAACTATGCCAACATGGACGGGCTGGTGGTCTGCTCGGCCGTGCCACAACCGGGCGGCAAGCTGACCAATGCCGCCCAGACACAGTGGTTCAGGGCCGTGCGGCAGGACCAGCGCTTCACCATTGGCGAGCCCTTTGTGGGCTTGATCACCGGCAAATGGGTGTCGGTGCTGAGCACGCCGATCTGGAATGCCCAGCACGAAATGGTCGGCTCGGTCCAGTTCCCGCTGGACCTGGGTGCCTATGACCCCAACATCCCCGCGCAGTACCTGCCCGAGGGCAGCCGCTACGGCTTCTTCAAGCAGAACGGCATCATGGTCTGGCGCAACCTCGACCCCGAGGGCGTGATCGGAACCCGGCCCAATGCCGAAGCCGCCCGGCGCATCGTCGAAGTGCGCGACGGCGAATTTGAAAGCCTGGCAGTGGATGGCGTCACGCGCTTCTTCTCAGTGGTGCCCATGCCGGAAGTGGGCTGGGTAGCCTTTGTCGGCGTGCCGGCATCCCAGGTCTACGCGGCGGCCAAGGAGCGCGCCATCACCACGGCAGCGGTTGCACTGGTGGCCATCGCCGTCCTGGTGCTGCTGGCCATCGTCCTGGCCCGGCGCATTGCCATGCCCATGGCGCTGCTGGCAACAACGGCACGCTTGGTCCAGAGCGGCAACCGTTCCGCCCGCGCGATTCCGGCCGGCCCCAGCGAAGTGGCCCAGGTTGCAGCCGCCTTCAATGCCATGACGGACAGCCTGCACGCATCGACCGAGGCGCTGGAGACCGAGATCGCCGAGCGCAAGCAGATGGAAGACCAGGTGCGCCAACTCGCCTTCCACGACGCGCTGACCAGGCTGCCCAACCGCCTGCTGCTGCAGGACCGGCTCAGCCAGGCCATGGCGGCCAGCGCGCGCAACAGCTGCTACGGCGCGCTGCTGTTCATTGATCTGGACAACTTCAAGCCACTCAACGACACCCATGGCCATGAGGTGGGCGACTGCCTGCTGGTCGAAGTGGCCAACCGACTGAAGGGCAGCATGCGCATGATGGACACCGTGGCCCGCTTTGGCGGCGACGAGTTCGTGGTCATGCTCAGCGAACTGGATGCGCAGCCGCAGACTTCGCGCATCCAGGCCCAGGCCATTGCCGAGAAGATCGCGGCACTGCTGTCAACGCCCTACACACTGACGGTGCGCCAGGCCGAGGCACCCGACGTCCTGGTCCAGCACCACTGCACCGCCAGCATCGGCGTGACCCTTTTCCTGGGCCACGCCACCAGCCAGACCGAAATCCTGAAGCAGGCCGATGGCGCGATGTACCTGGCCAA
>JAVBYK010000219.1 GCA_030824095.1 bacterium | reverse complement strand
CAGCAGGCCGTGAAGCTGGCGCCGTCCACCATTGGCGCGCTGCTGGAATCCAAATTCACCGAGGATGAACTCAAGCAACTGATTGCGATTGTCGAGTCGCCGGTCAACCGCAAATACCAGCAGATGGGCGGCGAGTTGCAAAACGCGCTGGGTCAGAAGCTGGTGGCCCAGACGCAGGCGACCGTGGAGCCCAAGGTGAAGGCACTGGAACAGTCGATTGCCAAGCACCTGGGTCTGTCGGCCCCGCCCGCTGCTGCCAAGGGCTCCGAGCCGGCCGCCAAATCACCCAAAAAGTAGTCCCGCTATCTACGAGATCCGCCGAAGATTCCGCCCAGCACCCCGCGGATGATCTGGCGGCCGACCTCGCGGCCAATTGAACTGGCAGCGCTTCGTGCCAATTGTTCCCCCACGCTGGTGCGGGTGCGACGGGTGCCGCCGCCCAGCATGTCACCAATGGAATCGAAGATGCCTTTTTCGGGTGTGGCGGGCGCTGTCGGCGCAGGCGCACCTGCTGACGCGGGAGGGGCTGATGACGGCACACCGGTGGGTCCTGGCGCAACCGTGCCAGCGGGTTGGCGCGCCTGGGTTCGACCTTTGATCGCTTCAAACGCAGAATCCCGGTCCACCGCTTTCTCATACACCCCAGCCACCAGCGATTCGGCCAACAGTGTCTTGCGTTGCTCGGCCGTGATCGGGCCAATCTGACTGCACGGTGGCAATACATACACCCGCTCGGTCAGTGCCGGGCGACCCTTGTCGTCCAGAAAGCTGATCAGGGCCTCGCCCACGGCCAGTTCGGTGATAGCGGTGCCAATGTCCAGGCCGGGGTTGGCACGCATGGTGTCGGCCGCCGACTTGACGGCCTTCTGGTCGCGCGGTGTGAAGGCGCGCAGGGCGTGCTGCACCCGGTTGCCCAGCTGGGCCAGCACCGAGTCGGGAATGTCCAGCGGGTTTTGCGTGACGAAATACACCCCAACGCCCTTGCTGCGCACCAGGCGCACCACCAGTTCGATGCGCTCCAGCAGCACCTTGGGGGCGTCGTTGAACAGCAGGTGGGCCTCGTCAAAGAAGAACACCATCTTGGGTTTGTCCAGATCGCCGACCTCGGGCAGGGTCTCGAACAGTTCGCTCAGCAGCCACAGCAAAAAGGTCGCATAAAGCCGCGGTGCGTTCATCAGCTTGTCGGCCGCCAGGATGTTTACCATGCCGTGGCCCTGGGTGTCGGTCTGCATGAAGTCGGCAATATTGAGCATGGGCTCGCCGAAGAATTTGTCGCCGCCCTGTTGCTCAATTTGCATCAGCCCGCGCTGGATGGCACCGATGCTGGCAGCGCTGATGTTGCCGTATTCGGTGGTGTAGTTGCTTGCGTTGTCGCCCACGTCCTGGCACATGGCGCGCAGGTCTTTCAGGTCCAGCAGCAGCAGGCCGTCATCGTCGGCGATCTTGAAAACCAGTTGCAGCACGCCGGTCTGGGTCTCGTTCAGGTTCAGCATGCGGGCCAGCAGCAGCGGCCCCAGGTCGCTGACCGTAGCCCGCACCGGGTGGCCCTGTTCGCCAAAAACGTCCCACAGTGTGGTGGGAAAGGCCTGGTACTCGGGCTCGGGCAGGCCACGCTCCTGGATGATCTTGGACAGCTTGGGGCTAGAGCTGCCTGTTTGCGAGATGCCCGTCAGGTCGCCCTTGATATCGGCCAGGAACACCGGCACGCCCAGGCGAGAAAAGCCTTCGGCCATGGTTTGCAGTG
The DNA here is from genome assembly GCA_030824095.1 of bacterium. Taxonomy (GTDB): domain Bacteria; phylum Pseudomonadota; class Gammaproteobacteria; order Burkholderiales; family Burkholderiaceae_C; genus Allorhodoferax. The sequence continues at coordinate 1,295 of JAVBYK010000219.1, read as the reverse complement.
TGATGGTCTTGCCGGTGCCGGTCGCACCGGTGATCAGGCCGTGGCGATTGGCCTTGTCGGGCAGCAGGCGGCACTGGATGTCGCCGTGCTGGGCAATCAGGATGCTGGTTTCATTCGAAGCGGCCATGGGAGTCCCAAAAAGTACAATTGAGCCAATAGCGTAACGAAAAATTAAAGGATTTCACGTGGCAGGACATAGCAAATGGGCCAATATTCAACACCGCAAGGGTCGGCAGGATGAAAAACGCCAGCGTATCTGGACCCGGGTGATGCGTGAAATCATGGTCGCGGCGCGCATGGGCGGGGGCGATCTGAGCACCAATCCGCGGTTGCGTCTGGCCATTGAAAAGGGCAAGGCCGCAAACATGCCGGCTGAAAACGTGAAATACGGCATTGCCAAGGCCACGGGCACGCTGGAAGGCATTGTTTACGAGGAAATCCGCTACGAGGGCTATGGCATCGGCGGTGCGGCCATCATTGTGGACACCATGACCGACAACAAGGTGCGCACCGTGGCCGAAGTGCGCCACGCGTTCAGCAAGCACGGCGGCAATATGGGCACCGAGGGCTCGGTGGTGTTCCAGTTCAAGCACTGCGGCCAGCTCATTTTTGCCCCCGGCACCAGTGAAGACAAGTTGATGGAAGTGGCGCTGGAAGCCGGTGCCGAGGACGTCGTCACCGATGACGATGGTGCCATCGAGGTGCTGACCGCTTTCGCCGACTACGAAGCCGTGAAGCAGGCGCTGGAAGCCGCCGGCTTCATCGCCGAGGTGGCGGGCGTGACCATGCGTGCGGAAAACACCATCGAATTGAGTGGTGAAGACGCTGCGCGCATGCAAAAACTGCTGGACGTTCTGGAAGACCTGGATGACACCCAGGAGATTTACCACAACGCGGCCCTATGAAGTCCGCACCCTGTGTAATGTTCCTGTTTAGTCGGAGTCTGGTATGAATGTTCTTGTGATTGGTGGCGGCGGGCGTGAACACGCCATGGCCTGGAAATTGGCGCAGTCGCCCAAGGTGCAAACCGTGTTTGTCGCCCCCGGCAACGGCGGCACGGCGCTTGACAGCCGCCTGGAAAACATCCCCATTACCGATGTGGTGGCCCTGCGCGAATGGGCCCAGGCCAACAAGATCGGTCTGACCGTGGTCGGCCCGGAGGGCCCGCTGGCAGCCGGCGTGGTGGACGAATTCCGCCGTCATGGCTTGCGCATCTTTGGCCCGACCCAGGCGGCCGCGCAACTGGAGAGTTCCAAGGCATTTTCCAAGGCCTTCATGAAGCGCCATGGCATTCC
>JAVBYK010000380.1 GCA_030824095.1 bacterium | reverse complement strand
GATTTGTCCCAAGGGAGTTGGCATGGTGTTTCCTTTGCTTAGGCGTTGGGCGACTGCGTGAGCGCCAGTTTGATTCCGAATCCGACGAACATCGCGCCGGCCACACGATCCAGCCAGAGCATGCTCTTCTGCACGGTGCTGGCGCGCCTGGCCAGCCAGGCGGCGGCCAGCGCCCAGCCAATGTTCACCCACAGACCATTGAAGCTGAACAGCAGGCCCAGCAACAAAAAGGCCAACGGCTTGTGCTCCACCGTGGGGGCAATAAACTGCGGCAAAAAGGCCAGGAAGAACAGCGCCACCTTGGGATTCAGCGCATTGGTCCAGAAGCCCCGCAGAAAAATCGATTGATAGCCATTCTGGCCTCCAGCCCTCGTGGAACCTGCATTAGCAGCTTCCAATTTGATAGCGGAATCAGCCTTGGACAGTAGCAGGCGACCGCCCACATAGACCAGGTAGGCGGCGCCCAGCCACTTCAGCACGGTGAAGGCCGTGGCGGATGCGGCCATCAACGCACTCACGCCCACGGCGGCGGCGAAGATGTGCACAAAGCAGCCGGCCGTGATACCCAGTGCCGCGACCATGCCGGCGCGCGCACCCGCGCGCAGGGCATTGGCGACGATGTACAGCACGTCCGGCCCCGGTGTCAGGTTCAGCAGCAGGCCAGCAATGACGAACAGCAGAAGGGATTCCGAGGTCATTGCAAAGATACCGGGTTCAGTAGGGGCCTGCGCCACCGCTGACGGCAGACGGGTGGTCAGTCTGGGCAAAGAACTGCCGCACGCAGGCAACCGTGTGGTCAATGCCCGCTGCGTCCACGTCCAGGTGGGTGACAAAGCGCAGACCGATCAGGCCGGTGGCCAGCACGCCACGGTCCTTCAGAAAGGCCAGCAGCGCCGGCCCCCGGTCGCCGGCCACATCGACGAAGACGATATTGGTCTGCGCGGAGCGCACAGTGAGGCCGTCCACGCCCTGCAAACCGGTGGCCAGGCGCTGGGCCAGGGCATGGTCGTCGGCCAGGCGGTCGACATGGTGGTCCAGCGCGTAGTGGGCGGCGGCAGCCAGCAGACCGACCTGGCGCATGCCGCCACCGGCCATCTTGCGGAGCCGCAAGGCACGGGCAATCAGTTCGCGGCTGCCACACAGGGCGGAACCCACCGGTGCGCCCAGCCCCTTGCTGAAGCACACCGACACGCTATCAAACAGCCCGGTGATGCGCCGGGCAGCATCCCATGCCGTCTCGCCAGCCGCCTTGGACGCCACCGCGGCATTGAACAGCCGCGCACCGTCCAGGTGAAGCGCCAGGCTCTTGTCACGCGCCAGCGCCGCCATGCCCTGCAGATAGTCCCAGGGCATGGGGTGGCCGTTCCAGGTGTTTTCCAGGCACAACAGCCGGGTGCGGGCGAAGTGGCAGTCGTCGGGCTTGATGGCGCCAGCCACATCGGCCAGGGCCATGCGTCCGCTGGCATCCTGCGCCAGGGGCTGCGGCTGCACGCTACCCAGCACGGCGGCTCCACCACCCTCGTAGCGGTAGGTGTGGGCCAGTTGGCCGACGATGTACTCGTCCCCCCGCCCGCAATGGGCCAGGATGGCGCACAGGTTGCTCTGCGTACCGCTGGGCATGAAGAGGGCCGCCTCAAAGCCCAGGCGCTGCGCCAGGCTGTCTTGCAGGGCATTGACGGTGGGATCGTCGCCAAACACGTCGTCGCCCAGGGGCGCAGCCAGCATCGCATCGCGCATGGCAGGCGTGGGGCGGGTCACGGTGTCGCTGCGCAGGTCGACCACAGGCGCGCTGGCCAGATGATTTTCAGTCATTTCGGCCTCCAGCCCTCGTGAATATTGAGCAAATTGCTATATTTTTCATAGCAACCTGTCAGCGCAAAAAGTTTTGCAGCATGGCATGGCCGTGCTCGGTCAGGATGGATTCCGGGTGGAACTGCACACCTTCCATGCGCACTGCTTCAGGCAAGCCGCTGTGGCGCACGCCCATGATCTCACCATCGTCGGTCCAGGCGGTGATCGCCAGTTCCTTGGGGCAGGTGGCGCGCTCAATCGCCAGCGAGTGGTATCGGTTCACCGTGAACTGTTTCGGTAGTCCGGCAAACACGCCCTCCTGCGTGGTGGTGATGACGCTGGTCTTGCCGTGCATCAGTTGCTGCGCCCGGATGATCTTGCCGCCCAGCGCCGCACCGATGCTTTGGTGGCCCAGGCAGACGCCCAAGATGGGCAGCTTGCCCATGAAGTGCTGGATGGCGGCCACCGAGATACCCGCTTCGGCCGGCGAGCAGGGACCGGGGGACACGACCAGCCGGTCCGGATTGCGCTGGGCAATGCCTTCCACCGTGATTTCGTCGTTTCGGAACACCTCGACCTCGGCACCCAGTTCTCCAAAGTACTGGACGATGTTGTAGGTGAAGCTGTCGTAGTTATCGATCATGAGCAGTTTCATGCTGCAACTCCTTCGCGCAGGCGCGCAAACTCACGGTGCTCGTAGGCGATGCACACCTCCATCATGCTGCGGTAGATGGCCTCGATGACGGCCGGCTCACCACCCTCGGCCACTGCGTGTGCGCGCACACGGTCGACGATGGTTTGGATGCGGGCCTCGTCGCGCACCAGGTTCACGTCCTGCTTGATGCGGGCGGCCTGTGTCATGTAGCCGGCGCGCTGCACCAGCAGCGGCACCAGGATGTCGTCCAGCGCGTCGACGCGAGCCCGGACGTCGGTCATCGTGGTGCAGTGCTGCACCGCTTGTATTGCTTTCGGGTTCATTCCAGTCCCTCCTCGACCAGTTCGGCCGCGCGCAACAGGGCGCGTGCCTTGGCCTCGGTTTCCTTCCACTCCAGCTCGGGCACGCTGTCGGCCACGACACCGGCTGCCGCCTGCACATACAGCGTCTGGTTCTTGATGATGCCGGTACGGATGGCAATCGCCACGTCCATGTCCCCTGCGTAGCTCAGGTAACCGCAGGCACCGCCGTAGATGCCGCGCTTGGTCGGCTCCAGCTGGTCGATCAGCTCCATGGCGTGCACCTTGGGCGCGCC
>JAVBYK010000236.1 GCA_030824095.1 bacterium | reverse complement strand
CACCAGTACGACAAGGGCAGCGCCATCCACATGGCCACGACGCTGGAAATTGATGCGGTGATCGACCCGGCCGAGACCCGGGCCTGGCTCTCAAGCGGCCTGCAGGCGGCTCGTGTGGCGCCGCTGCAGGCCAGTGCCAGCATCGACACCTGGTAAGGGGCCGCTGCTGGCGGGAGCCGGCTACGGCCGGATCAGGTCCCGCAGGCCGCGGGCCAGTTCGTCCAGCATCTGGCGCAACTCATCAATGGTGGGCACTTCGTGCGCGGGCTGTTCGCGGCGCACCCCGGCAACCAGGGCCTGGGCCTTGCCGTGGATGCGGTTGTGCAGATCCACCAGTGCGTTGAAGGCGGGGTTTTTTCCGTAACGCGCCAGTCCCTCGCCCGATTGCCAGCGGCCAAAGTGGCATTCCACAGCTTCCATCGGCGGGGCGACGTGGCGCTCGTCCTGCAGGAAGGCTTCCAGTGAACGCAGCCAGTGCCGGTGGCCCACTTCAATGAAAACCATGGCCTTGTCGTCGCGGCTCAGGGCGCGCTGGCGCCAGGCGGTCCAGCTCGGGTCGGGGCGCCAGCGGGCCAGCCAGCCCGTCAGGTCCCGGGCAGGCATGGGGCGCGCTATGCCGTAGCCCTGTGCCATTTCGCAGCCCAGGGTGAGCAGCAGCTCCCCGTGTGCGGCGGACTCCACCCCTTCGGCAATCACGTTGCGCCGGAAGGCGCTGGCCAGGCCGATCACGCTCTCCACGATGGCCAGGTCGTCCGGGTCATCCAGCATGTCGCGGACAAAGCTCTGGTCAATCTTGAGCAGCTCGGCGGGCAGGTGCTTCAGGTAGGTCAGCGACGAGTAGCCGGTGCCAAAGTCATCCAGCGCAAAGCCCACGCCCAGCGCGCGGCAGGCCTGCATGACGTTGGACACGTGGCCGATGTCCTCCATGGCGCTGGTCTCCAGCACCTCCAGCTCCAGACCGAGCGGTGGCACATCGGGGTGGGCGTGCAGCAGCGCGGTGAGCCGCTCGACAAAGTCCCCCTGCTGCAGCTGGCGTGCGCCGATGTTGACGCTGACCGGGAAGTGCAGGCCGGCAGCGGCCCACTCGCTCATTTGCTGGAGCGCCGTGTCGATGACCCACTCGCCCAGTTCCACGCTGATGGGGTGGTTCTCGATGACGGGCAGGAAGGCGGCCGGCGCCAACAGGCCCTGCTCGGGGTGCTGCCAGCGGATCAGGGCCTCGGCGCCGATCATCACGCCGGCCTTCATATTGACCTTGGGCTGGTAGTACAGCACGAACTCCCGCCGCTCCAGCGCGCCGCGGATGTGCTCCAGATCTTCGCGGCGGGTCTTGACTGCCGCATCCTGCTCGATGTCGAAGTGGTGGTAGCGGTTCTTGCCCGCCAGCTTGGCTACATACATGGCCTGGTCGGCATGGCGCATCAGCTGGTCGGCATCCGACGTGTCTTGCGGGTATTGCGTGACGCCGATGCTGGCGGAGACCTGCAGCAGCGTGTCGCCCACCGTGAGTGGCGTGGCTGCAGCGACCAGCAAGCGCTGCAGCACCGATTCGCAGTCCTGGGGCTGCTCCAGGTCCACCAGCACGGCCACGAATTCGTCGCCGCCAATGCGGGCCAGCGTGTCGCCATCGCGCAGGGCAGCCTTCATGCGCTGGGACAGGGCGATCAGCAGCTCGTCGCCCACGCCATGGCTGTACTGGTCGTTGATGGCCTTGAAGCCATCGAGGTCCAGGTAGGCCACCGCGAGTGACTGGCTGCGGCGCAGGCTCTGCAGCATGGCTTGTCGCAGCCGGTCGGCCAGCAGCACGCGGTTGGGCAGGCCGGTCAGCGCGTCGTAGTGGGCAAAGTGTTCCAGCTGGCGCTGGTGTTCCTTGACCGAGGTGATGTCGGTGAACAGCGCCACATAGTTCTGGACCTGGCCGTTGGCATCGCGCACCGCGCTGATGGTGAGTGCCTCGGCATAGACCTCGCCATCCTTGCGCCGGTTCCAGATTTCGCCCGACCAGTGACCGCGTTCGTTCAGGGTTTTCCACATCAGCAGATAGAACTCGCGGTCCTGGCGCCCGGACTGCAGGATGCGCGGATTCTGGCCAATGACATCGGCGCGGCTATAGCCGGTGATGTGGGTGAAGGTGTCGTTGATCTCGACGATGATGCCGTTGGCGTCGGCAATCATGATGCCTTCGCGCGCGTGGGTGAAGACGCTGGCGGCCAGTTGCTGGCTGGCCTCGCTGGCGGTTTTCTCAATCACCAGTGCCGCCAGACGGGCTTCGTCCTCGATGGACTGGATGTCCTCCGGCGCGGGCGCGCTGGGCTGTCCGAAATACAGGGCCAGCGTGCCAATGACGCGGTTCTGTGAGGAGATGATGGGTTGGGACCAGCAGGCTGCCAGCCCGGCCTGGCGCGCCAGCTCCAGGAATGGCTCCCACTCCGGGTGGCTGGCAATGTCTTCGACCACGACGCGCTGGCCGGTGAAGGCGGCGATCCCGCAGGCGCCGATGCCCGCACCCACGCCCAGGCCGTCAATGGCCTGGCGGTAGTAGGCGGGCAGGCTGGGCGCCGCACCCATGCGCAGGTGTTCGCCGTCATCGTCCAGCAACAGGATGCTGCAGCGGGCGCCGGGGCTGATGGCCTCCACATCCCGTGCAAATGTATCCAGAACGTCGGACAACGGCACCTTCTGGGCCAGCATGGCCAGGATGCGGTTGTGGTGCCGCTCGCGCTGCTCGGCCCGCTTGCGCTCGGTGATGTCGCGCCACACGCAGTACAGCACGTCGCCATCCATCAGGTCCAGCTTGGCCAGCGTGACCTCCACCGGGAAGCGGCTGCCATCGGCACGCTGGTGCTCCCACTCGAACCGGTACATGCCGCGCGCGCGGGCAATGGCCATCAGCTCTTCGGCCTTTTCCAGGGAGGCGCGACCATCGGGCTGGAATTCAGCGGACAGGCGGGAGGGGTGTTGCAGGATCTCCTCGCGCGTCTGGTAGCCCAGAATCTTGAGTGCCGCCAGGTTGCAGTCGACGAACTGGCTGCCCTTGATCAGCCAGCA
>JAVBYK010000147.1 GCA_030824095.1 bacterium | reverse complement strand
GCAAAGGCCCCGGCAAAGGGCTGGGTCAGTCCCCACCAGAGCTGGCCAAAGGCAAAGGCCAGGCTGATGCTGCCCACGCCCAGCCCGGTGGACGTGTTGAGCGCACTCAGGAACAGGCCCATGGTCTGGCGCGTGCCCATGGTCAGCGCAAAGGTGGCGGCGGCGGCCAACAGCACCAGCCAGACGGCCAGCGGTTTGCGTGCGGCAAAAGAGGGGGTCGCATCAGTCATGCTCGGCTCCGGTATCCGATTCGGTGGAGGCCAGCAAGGCCAGGGATTCCTGGATCAGCGCATGCAGGGCCTGCACCCGCTCCAAGCCCAGCGTCTGATTGAGATGCTCCTGCGCACACTTCCAGTGCCGCTGCGCCTGGCTGCGCTTCTCGCGGCCCGCCGCAGTAGCACAGACCAGCCGGCTGCGGCCATCCACCCCGGCCGTCATCTCCACCCAGCCGGCATCCATCAGGGGCTTGAGGTTGCGCGTCAGCGTGGACGGCTCCAGCTCCATGGCCTGCGCCAGGTCCGCCGGACGAATGGGACCGAGCTTGACGACATAGGACAGCAGCGAATACTGCGTGGTCTTCAGACCAATCTGCGCCATCTCCGCGTCGTAGCGCTGGGACACGCGGCGCGTGAGCTGGCGCAGTTGCAGATTGGTGCAGCCCTTGGGTTTGACGGAGGGTGTGGTTGCAGCCAGCCCAGGAACCGGCTCTGTAACGGGTGTGACATGTTGCATGATTCAATTGTAGCTACAATTATTGCATATGCAATTCTTTTGCATGAATTTCTGAAAGGAACACCATGAACACCACCAACCACCTCGAAACCTGGCTGGTCCAGGAACAGGCCATTCGCGCCACGCTGGACGCCGGACCTGGGCCTGGCGTCGCCACACCGCAGCAGGTGGCCGGCTTGACCGGCCTGGAGTTGATGCAGGCCCTGCTAGAGGGCAAGCTCCCCTACGCCGCCATTGCCAAGACCCTGGACTTCACCATCGTGGACGTGGCCCCGGGTCGCGCTGTGTTCCAGGGTGCACCGGGACCAGCCCACCTCAACCCCATGGGCGGCATCCATGGCGGCTGGTACGCAACGATCCTGGACTCGGCACTGGGTTGCGCCGTGCACACCCTGCTGCCGGCGGGTCGCGGCTACACCACGGCTGAGCTCAGCGTGAATCTGGTGAAAGCCATCAACCCCATGAAGACGCCGCGCGTGCGAGCCATTGGCACCGTCATCCACTGCGGCAAGCAGTTGGCCACGGCCGAGGCCCGCATCGTCGGCCCGGACGGCACGCTGTACGCGCATGGCACCACCACCTGTCTGGTGTTTGAACTGCCCAAAGGCTAGACCCGGTGGTTTGGGGCCACAATGCGGTCCAGATTTTCTCCATGACCAAAGGCCCCCCAACCATGCGACTCCTGCACACCATGCTGCGCGTAGGCAACCTGCAGCGCTCCATCAACTTCTACACCAACATCCTGGGCATGAAGCTGATCCGCACCTCGGAAAACCCGGAATACAAGTACTCGCTGGCCTTCGTCGGCTACGGCACCAACCCGGAGCATGCCGAAATCGAGTTGACCTACAACTGGGGTGTGGAGACCTATGAGATGGGCACCGCCTACGGCCACATCGCGCTGGGTGTGCCCGATGCCTATGCGGCCTGCGAGCAGATCCGCGCAAACGGCGGCAACATCACACGCGAGCCCGGCCCGGTCAAGGGCGGCAGCACCGTGATTGCCTTTGTGACGGATCCCGACGGCTACAAGATTGAACTGATCCAGCGCTAGGCATTTACCTCGCGGTAGTGCTCGCGCCGGCGGGCTTCGGATACAAATTCCTCCAGCTGCGGATCCATCGCATTGCGCGCCGCGACGATGCCCAGCACACGGCCGCTATCCACCACGGGCACATGGCGGAAACGCCGCTCCTGCATGATCAGCAATGCATGCCCGTAAGAGGTATTCGGCGCCACGGTGGCCGGATTGGGAGTCATGACTTCGCGCAGCGCCGTGGCATGTGCATCCAGCCCCTTGGCCAGCACGCGGAAAACCGCATCGCGCTCGGTGAAGATGCCAACCAGCGCATCGCCCTCCATGACCAGCACCGCGCCCGTGTTCTTGGCCGCCATGCGTTTGGCCGCTTCGCTGACCGTGGTATCGGGTGCGAGCAAAATCAGTTTCTTGGGTTCCACCAAGCTTTTGACAGGTAGATCCAGCATAGGTCCTCCAGTTCTGGGTATATGGAGTTGATGCTAGTCATCCACCATGCAATCGCCTTGCCGTAGGTCAAACTCCGGCGAATGGCTTCGCCGCAGGCTGCTAGGTGCGCGCCGCCAGCCAGGCCTGCGGATCGCGCAGTGCAGCTTCAAAGCCCTCGACGAAGCGGCCCACGTGCAGGCCGTCCATGAGTGCGTGGTGCACCTCCACCGACAGCGGCATCCACAGCCGGTCACCGTCGGCATCGATGCGGCCAAAGGCAATCTTGGGAATGGAATCCTGCGGCCCCCACTGGCGTGCGTTGGAATAGCTGCTGAAATGCAGCCACGGCAGCGTGGTCATGTGCAAGGTGGCCGTTCCCTGTTCATCGGGATCAAACGGCGCGCCGCGCTGGCGGGCCTGTGCAATCGCCAACGCGCCCTGGGCGGCAAAGGCAGCAAAGCTGTGCTGATGCTCCAGCGTCGCAAATCCGAAGGAGTCGTCCTCGCGCAGCACGGTGGTACTGCCGTGCACCTGGGCATGCACGCGCACGCGCTCGCCCTCCAGCCGGTAGCGAAACGGCGCGATTTCGTTGGCCAGACGGATGGCGATGAAGTGGTAGGCCAGCGAAAGGCTGCCCACACCGCCCGCCCGCACCGCCTGCTTGAGCCGCGCCACGTCGACCCGGGTGCAGATGTTGAAGCAGGGAGTGTCAAAACCGCGGAAGAAATCAAAGGCGGCGCGACGCGGCCAGGTGTCCAAATCGAGGTAAGTTGAGGCAGGGTTTTGCATGAAATTCGCTATGTTTTCAGTAGCATACAGCACATAATCCACGAGGGCTAGTGCCCTATTTCG
>JAVBYK010000260.1 GCA_030824095.1 bacterium | reverse complement strand
GCTCCGCTGTTCGAGCAGGCCAAGGTGGCAGCCAACCATTTGGCCATGTATGGCATTGGCCAGTACAAGGGCTCACTGACATCGACCAAGCTCAAGGTCACCGGCATTGATCTGTTCAGCGCGGGCGATTTCACCGGAGGTGAAGGCACGGAAGAGTTGGTGATGAGCGACCCCTATGGCGGCGTCTACAAGAAGCTGGTCATCAAGAACGACAAGTTGGTGGGTGCCTGCCTGTATGGCGACACCGTGGACGGCAGCTGGTACTTCAAGTTGCTGCGCGATGGCCGCTCCATCAGCGATATCCGCGACAAGCTGATGTTCGGCGAATCCAACATCGGCGACGTGGGCCATGAAGGCCATAGCAAGGCCGCCGCCATGCCCGACGAAGCCGAGGTCTGCGGCTGCAACGGCGTGACCAAGGGCACCATCTGCAAGGCCATCAAGGACAAGGGTCTGTTCACGCTGGACGAGGTGCGCAAGCACACCAAGGCCAGCGCCTCCTGCGGCTCCTGCACCGGCCTGGTGGAGCAGTTGCTGATGTTCACCGCCGGTGGCGACTACTCCGCCACGCCCAAGCTCAAGGCCATGTGCAGTTGCACCGACCATGGCCACCAGGCCGTGCGCGACGCCATCCGCACCAACAAGCTGATGACGATTGCCGACACCTTCAAGTTTTTGGAGTGGAAGACACCCAATGGCTGCGCATCGTGCCGCCCGGCCGTCAACTACTACCTGATCAGCACCTGGCCCAAGCAGGCCAAGGACGATCCGCAAAGCCGTTTCATCAACGAGCGTTCGCATGCCAACATCCAGAAGGACGGCACCTACTCGGTCATCCCGCGCATGTGGGGCGGCGAGACCACGGCCAGTGAATTGCGCCGCATTGCCGACGTGGTGGACAAGTACCAGATCCCTACCGTCAAGGTCACCGGCGGCCAGCGCATCGACCTGCTGGGCGTCAAGAAGGAAGACCTGGTCAATGTCTGGAAAGACATCGGCATGCCCTCCGGCCATGCCTACGCCAAGGCGCTGCGCACGGTGAAGACCTGCGTGGGCTCAGAGTGGTGCCGCATGGGCACACAGGACAGCACGCAGATGGGCAAGGACCTGGAGCGCGCCATGTGGCGCATGTATGCCCCGCACAAGGTCAAGTTCGCCGTATCGGGCTGCCCGCGCAACTGCGCCGAGGCCGGCATCAAGGACGTGGGCATCATCGGGGTGGACAGTGGCTGGGAGATGTATGTGGCCGGCAACGGCGGCATCAAGACCGAGGTCGCCCACTTCCTGGTCAAGCTCAAGACCGCCGCCGAGGTGATGGAGTACACCGGCGCCTTCTGCGAGCTGTACCGCCAGGAGGGCTGGTACCTGGAGCGCACCGTGCACTACGTGAACCGCGTGGGCTTGGACTACGTCAAGAAGCGCATCCTGGAAGACCATGAGGGCCGCAAGGCGCTGTGGGAGCAATTGCAGTTTGCACTGGACGGCGAGCCCGATCCCTGGTTCGACTTCCAGGAGGCTGCGGTTGACACCCGGCAATTCATCCCGATCGCCGCCATTTCGTGAAATTCTTCATCTAGCCCATTTTTGAAAAAGCCGCAACGAACCACACTGTGCTTTTTTTTGAAAAAGAGGATGCCATGAAACCAAACCTGCTCAGCCGCCGAACCCTGATCACTGCCGTCGTCGGCCTGCCGCTGTTGTCCGTACACGCCCAGGTCAGCGACCTGGGAGATGCCATCAACAAGGCCGGTCGCCAGCGCATGCTGAGTCAGCGCATGGGCAAGGCCTGGCTGGCACTGGTGCATGGCATCGAGAAGAACAACGCGCAAACCGTCCTGGACAAATCGCTGTCCCTGTTTGACCGCCAGTTGGTCGAACTCAAGGCGTTTGCCAGTTCCACGGACATCAAGGACACCTACGCCAAGCTGGATGCCTCGTGGACCTCGTACAAGACCGCGCTGGTGGGCAGCACCCCGAGCCGCGACCACGCCGCCGCCATGCTGCAGCTCAACGCCGGCGTGCTGGCACTGGCCCATCAGGGCACCGTGCAGTACGAGGCCGTGCAAGGCAAGCCTACCGGCAAGCTGGTCAACGTGGCAGGTCGCCAGCGCATGCTCAGCCAGCGCATGGCCATGTTCTACCTGGCCGCCCGCCTGCCGGTGGACGCGGCCAGCGCCGGCGCCGAGATCGACAAGGCCCGCACCGAATTCGTCAGCGCCATGGCCTTTTTGCGCAAAGCGCCCGAGACCACGGCGCGCATCCAGGAAGAGCTGCAACTGGCCGACGGGCAGTGGATCTTTCTGGACGCCGCACTGAAGCGTGTCGGCACGGCCGAGGCCGGTGCCGTCAAACCCCTGACCGAGGTGTTTACCGCCAGCGAGAACCTGCTGACGGTGATGGATCGCGTGACCGGCATGTATTCGTCCCTGAAGACGTGATTAGTTAACAAATCAGCCTCTAGCCCTCGTGGAAAGGGCGTAGGCAGCTACAAAAGGAATAGCAAAATGAGTGAGTGGACCCCTGTATGCCGTGTTGAAGACATCCCCGTGCTCGGCTCACGGCGGATCACCCGCGCCAAAGGCCTGGATGTAGCAGTGTTCCGCAATGACGCAGGCGAGGTGTTCGCGCTGCTGGACCGCTGTCCGCACAAGGGTGGCCCGCTCTCACAAGGCATTGTGTTCGGCACCAGCGTGGCCTGCCCGCTGCACAACTGGACGATTGGCCTGTGCACCGGCCAGGCCGCCGCACCGGACGAGGGCTGCACGCCCAAGTTCGCGGTCAAGGTGGAAGACGGCCAGGTGTCGCTGGCCACCGCCGAGCTGGCCAGCCATGCCATTGACCAGACCCGGCCCGTGGCCGGCCCCCAGAACGGCAAAAGCTGCGGCGCGGCCTGATTCACTGCGGGCACAGCATCCATGACCCACACGCAGGAAACCCGCTCCACCTGCCCCTACTGCGGTGTAGGCTGCGGCGTCATCATCGAGTCCGAGGGCAACCAGATCACCGGCGTGCGGGGTGACCCGGATCACCCGGCCAACTTCGGGCGCCTGTGCACCAAGGGCGC
>JAVBYK010000140.1 GCA_030824095.1 bacterium | reverse complement strand
CCGTTCTCGGTCTTGTAGTCCAGCACCAGCGGCGTGCCGTCGGGCAGCCGGTCGGTGCGGTCGATACGGCCAATCAGCTTCACATCGCCCAGGCGCTGGCTGTGGTCGGTCTCGGCACTGGCAAACACCGCGCCCGTGGTCTGGTGCTGGGCCAGCCAGCGCAGGTAACCTTCGCGCACCGTGGGCCAAGAGGCGGCAAAGGGCAGGAATTCGCCCTCCCCCAGGTCCATGGCCTGCGTGGTGGTAGCCGCAGCGGCCTCCAGCAGGTCGCGCTGCGCTGTGGCGTTCGCTGTGGGCTGGTCGACCAGTGCCTCGTGGAAGTGCTTGAGCACCTCGTGCAACCAAAGGCCGAAATCGCGCTTGTCGACCGCGGTGTCCAGTTCATCGACCGATTTCAGCCCGAGCTGGCGCATGGCGAAGAAGCGGTACGGGCACTGGCGCAGGTCATCGTAGGCGCTGGCTGACAGATGGCTCACTGGCAACAACTGCCCGCTGGGCTCTGGCCGCTGCACAGGCGCCGGGGCCAGCGTGCGCAGCTCGCGTGGATCTGCTGCCGTCTCTGCAAGGTCCGCGACCATCTGCGCCTGCTGCACCAGGGCACTGGGCAGAAGCGGTTCGCCAGCGTCATCGCTCTTGCGCCACAACACATCACAGTACGGTGTTTGCAGGGCGTGCTGCCAGGCGGCTACCGTGGCTGCCTGCAGGTCGTCGCGCGAGGGCAGTCCCAGCGCCGCGCGTTGCAGTGGGGTCCAACCGCCAGGTGGCTCTGGTGAGGGGTTGAGGCGCACCTCGTCGCAGCCGGCCAGCACCACGGCGGCAAAGGGTCGCGCCAGCATCTGGCTCATCGGCAGGATGACCAGTTGCTCATGCCGCGGATACGGTGGCGAAAAGCTGGCACCCTCCAGCGCCTGGTTGACCCAGGCCGTGAATTCCGCCAGGTCCATGCGGCGGGCCGACCACAGCGCCTCACCCACCAGCCGCTCCCAAGCTGGTAGCGCGGGTTGTACCAGGCGCAACACAGCCAGCACCTTGAGACCGGCCTCGTCGGCCTGCAGTCCGTCCCACAGGCCGCTGCCCTGCAAGGCCGCGCGCAAGGCACCCAGCCAGCCGGCCAGCATGCGGGTGCCTTTGAGGCCGTCGCGCACCGCATCGGCCGCAGCCAGCAGCTCCTGCGAGGACGGCGACGCCTGCACCGCCAGACCGTGTACCACCCGGCGCCAATCGCGGGTCTGGTCCTTGCGGATGGCGCGCTCCAGATCGCCCACTTGGAGCCCAAAGGCCGGCGCACCCTTGAGCCAGGCCAGTACGGCGTCGGTGGACGCATTCCAGACTGCTGCCTTGAGCAAGGCCATGAGCTGGGCGCCGGCGTGGCTGGTGGACAGCTTCCAGCCGGTTTCATCGCGGATCTGCACCTGCGCGCTCTCCAGCATGGAGCGCACCCGGCGCGTCAGCGCCCGGTCCGACGACACCAGCGCCAGCGGAAACCGCCCGGCGGCGATATGGGCGATGGCGCACGCGGCGGTCCGCTGGGCCTCGTCCTCGGCATCGTGGCAGGGGTGCCAGGCGATGACAGGCTGGGTTGCATCCGGCTCGGGGTCCTGGGGCTCGGCCAGCGGCAGAGTTGCCATGCGGGCGCCCCAGACCGATTGCAGCGCCACGGCCAAGGGATCGGCAGCAAAGCCCTGGACCACCAGCAGGCAGTCCAGCGCGGCCTGCACATCGGCAACAAACAGCAGATCACTGGCGTAGGCGGACTGGGCCGCCCACTCCACGGCGATGCGCGCCACCGCCACTTCCATCGCCAATGCCGGGCTTTCCATGCCCAGTGTGGCGCCCACGCGAGCCGTCTGTGCCCAGCGAACGCGTTCATCGGGATGGCGCGCGGCGGCCAACGGCCCCAGCTGTTGCGCGCCTTGCACCAGCAGACCCGCCAATGCATCCTGCTGGGCACCCAGACCAGCCGTGCGCAACAAAGCCGAGGCAGTCAGCGTATCCAGCGCCATGTCAAACGTGATGTCCATGGCGCCAGGGGCAAATCCACCCATGCGCGTGCGCCAGTTTTGCGTGGTCTCGAATTGGGGCGCAAAGCCATCGGGGAAACATTGCGCCCACAGGCGAGCGGCCAGCGGCAGCAAATGGGCATAGGGCAACAGCACCAGGGTGCGCGCCGGATGCGCCTGGCGCTGCTGCATCGCGTCCTGAATACGTTGCAGCAGGCCATGCTGCGGATGGATCCACAACAATACCGACGGATGCGTCGCCTGCGCGTCCATGTCCAGCGCGCTGGGAAAATCAATTTTGGCTATGCCGGTCATAGGGGAAGGAGACCGATGTAGGCCTTGGTTTCTGTCACAATGGCCGCCACTTTAGCTCTTATGCAAACTCCAAAAGGAAACACCATGGCCAGCGACCTGATCAAACATGTAACCGACGCCAGTTTTGAGGCCGATGTGCTGAAGTCGGCACAGCCGATTCTGGTGGACTATTGGGCCGAATGGTGCGGCCCCTGCAAGATGATCGCACCGATTCTGGACGAAGTCTCCACCGCCTATCAGGGCAAACTCAACATCGCCAAGATGAACGTGGATGAGAACCGCGAGATTCCCGCCAAGTTCGGCATCCGCGGCATTCCCACACTGATGCTGTTCAAGGATGGCCAGCTGGCCGCCACCAAGGTTGGTGCCCTGAGCAAAGCTCAACTCATCGCCTTCATCGATCAGCAATTGGCCTGATTCTCCCCCTGCGACCGCAACACCGCTTTGCGGTCGCCTATTTCCTGTCATAATTCACTTCGTTCACCAGCGACCCACAAGGGCTGGTCCCATTTCCCGGGCTAAGAACGCAGAGGCCAAGCAACAGGTCTTGCCTCGACAAACTCCCCAGAATTTCGCCATTACCCCGAACTTGTCGGTCAACTCCCCTACGGGACCCATTCCATGCACTTAAACGAACTCAAGGCACTGCACGTGTCGGAAGTCCTCAAGCAGGCTGAAGAGCTTGAGATCGAAAACACCGGTCGTATGCGCAAGCAGGAACTGATGTTTGCCATCATCAAGAAGCGCGCCCG
>JAVBYK010000222.1 GCA_030824095.1 bacterium | reverse complement strand
GGTTTCATGAACCACTGGTCGTAGATCGCGTTGGCCTCGTGCGAGACGATCAGGCGTTTCATCTCGTGGTCCAGGATGGCCTTGAACTCGGGGTCGTTCTTGGGCAGCATGATGGCCAGTGGCTCCACGGTCAGGAACTTGCCCACAACCCGGAGCTTCTCGGGGTTGGGCCGGCTGGCAATCAGGCCATAGAGCAGCACGTCGTCCATGGCAAAGCCATCGGATTCGCCTTTCTCAACCATCTCCACCGCGCGGGCATGGTCGGGCGCCTCCTGCAGCGTCACAATCAGGCCTCGCTCACGGGCGGCACGCTCCACCGCCTTCAAGGGCGTGGTGCCCTTGGTGGAGACCAAGCGCTTGTTGTCAAAGCCGACGATGTCGGTGATGCCGCTGTCGGCGCGCACCAGATAGCGCGCGCCGGTGATGTAGTGGGGCACGGTGAAGGCCACCTTGGTGCGCCGTTCGGCGTTGTTGGTGGTGGAGCCGCACTCCAGGTCCACCTTGCCTTCCTCGACCATGCCGATGCGGTTGCTGGGTGTGACCATGACGTACTCGGGCGTCAGGGTTTTCAGGTCGAGTTTTTTGCGCACCGCCTCAGCCAGCCGCAGGCACAAATCCAGTGCATAGCCGACCGGGCGTTTGTCGGCGTCCAGATACGAAAAGGGCACCGACGATTCGCGGTGTCCCAGCACGATCTTGCCGGTCTGGCGTATGCGTTCCAGCGTGGGACCGGCCAGGGCCACGGAGGTCAGTCCGGTCAACAGCAATCCAACGAACAGGGTCTGCAGCCCCCGTCGGGGCTGGGCGCCAAGTGTTTTCAACATGTTTGTCTCTTCTCTGTTTGGTTTATTGTGGGCGCAGTATCCGGGTGCCGTCGGGCGCCCGTCCAATTCAATCGCCTCATGGATCGATGCCGAAAGCGTATGTTCATGAAAATTCGCTCAATAATGGGATAAAGCCCGGCCATGTGGAAGGTACCCAACAACGTTATGTCCCGTTTGCTCCGACTGTTCGTTTTGTGTTGCAATTTTTGGGCCATCTCAGCGGTCGCGCAAACCGCCGCGGCCCCTGCGCCCTACAAGCTGCGTGTGGTGGGTGGCCTGGCGGCGCTCACCCAATACACGCGCTGGGAGGAACCCTTTTGGATCCGTGAATTGCTGCGTCTGAGTGGCGGCAAGTTCAGCGCCGACATCGTTCCCTTTGACCGCGCCGGCGTGCCGGGGGTGGAAATGCTGCGCCTGTTGCAATTGGGTGTCGTGCCCTTTGGCACCACGCTGATGAGTTCGCTGTCGGCCCAGTATCCGCAGTACACCGCGCCGGACCTGGCCGGACTGAACCCCGATATGGCCAGTCTGAAAACCAGCCTGGCGGCCTTTCGCCCCTATCTGGAAAAGGCCCTGCGTGAGCAGCATGGTGTGGAGGCGCTGGCCATTTACACCTATCCGGCCCAGGTGCTGTTCTGCAAGAAACCCCTGGGAGCGCTGGCGGATCTGAGCGGACGGCGTATTCGCGTGTCGTCCGTGGGCCAGGCCGATTTTGTCGGTGCTCTGGGTGGTGTGCCGGTGAGCACCGCGTTCGCCGAGATCGTGTCCAATTTGCAGAACGGCAATGTGGAATGTGCCATCACCGGCACCATGTCCGGCAACACGCTGGGCTTGCCGGAGTTGTCGCATTACCTGTATTCCATGCCGCTGACCTGGGGCCTGGCAATTTTTGGGGCCAACCGTGCCGCCTGGGAGGCGCTGCCGCCGGACCTGCGCTCCCTGCTGCGCAGTGAGCTGCCCAAGCTGGAGGCCGCCATCTGGGAAGAGTCCGAGCGCGATACGGCCCAGGGCGTTGCCTGCAACAGCGGCACACCGGCGTGCAAGGCCGGGCGCAAGGGCAACATGGTGGTGGTGCCGGTGTCAGCCCAGGATGAGCGCCGCCGCCAAGAGATCTTCCGCTCCACGGTGCTGCCCAACTGGCTCAAGCGTTGTGGTGTGCGCTGCAACGAGATCTGGAGCCAGACCATCGGCCCGGCACGCCAAATCTCCGTTCCGACGGGGCCCTGATGCGCAACACGCTGGATCGCATCAAGTTCACCGTCTGGGGTCTGGTGGTGGCCCTGTCGCTGGTCCTGGTTGCGGGTGCTTGGTACCAGGTCAGGGGTGCCCGTCAGAGTGGGCTGGCGGACAGCCGCGAACAGGCGGTGCGCTTCATGTCCGGCGCGGAGGCCGCACTGAACCGCTCCTTGCTGGCCATCGATGTGCTGCTGGCTGGCACAGACGAGCTGCTGGGGCTGTCCGCAGTGGTTCCGGAGTGGGTTGATTCCAGGGCGGCCAGCCAGTTGTTGCGCAGCGCCGCCCGGCAGAACCTGATGGTGCGTTTTGTCGCACTGCTGGATGCCCGGGGACAGGTCGTGGCGTCGTCGGAGGCCTTTGGCGAGGCCCGGCCATTGGAACTGCCCAAGGGCTTCATGGAGGATGTGCTGGCACAGCCCATGTCCACGCTGGTCGTCAGTGCACCCATGGTGAGTTTTGCCTCTTCGGAGCGGGTGCTGTATTTCGGTCGCTATATCCGCATGGCCGATGGCTCCCACATGCTGGCCGTGGCCGAGGTGCCCACCGCCATGCTGTCGTCGGTGCTGATGCAGGGGACGGACATTGCCGCGCTGGAGGTGACCCTGGAGCGGGGCAACGGGCAACTGCTGCTCGGGGTTCCGTCGCAGGATTCCCGCAGCAACCCGATGATGGTGCCCGCCTTGGGTGGTGGAGGTCCTGGCGGCGGTGAACCCGGCGCGTTTGCCCGCCTGAGCCAGGTACCGGCGCTGGTGGTCACCCGCCCTGCCATTTACCGTGATCTCTGGATATCGGCCAGCATTCCCGTGGAGGCAGCCCTGGCCGAGTGGCGCTCGGATCGCAATGTGGTGGCCGCTGCCGTGCTGGGGTTTGGCGTGCTGCTGTGGCTGGCGGGTGGGTTCGCGGTGGTGTACCTGAACCGCATCGCCACCGCCCGGATGGCCATTGCGCAGGCCAAAGTGACGCTGGACCAGGCGCTGGAGTCCATGGTGAGTGGCTTCGTGTTGCTGGA
>JAVBYK010000196.1 GCA_030824095.1 bacterium | reverse complement strand
GTGACCTCGGCCTTGCGGTAGCCCTCGGTGCCGGTGGGTGTCAGTTCCCAGCGCACCAGGTGTTCGGCCAGGGCGGTCAGGGCCTTGTCGGAGGCCTCGTTGATCGGGCGTGTCCAGTTGTGGCCGCGTGCGGCACCCTGGGCCACCCAGGTGTCGGCCAGGCGCGCGGGCACCAGAGAGGCCAGTTCGTTGGCGATCAGTTTGCGCGAGCTGGCCTTGGCACGGCTCAGCACGTCGGCCACCTCGGCGTCGGGTGCCAGATCCAGGCGGATGGGGGTGCCTGGCTGCCAGTAGCTGGAAATTTGCAGAACGCCGGGGCCGGAGAGACCGCGGTGGGTGAACAGCAGGTCCTCCAGAAAGGCGATGCGATTCTTCTTGTCGCCGGTTTCAATCTTCACCGGCAGCGACAGGCCCGACAACTGGGCATAGGGCGCCCAGGCGGCCTCGTCAAAGGTCAGCGGCACCAGGGCTGGGCGCGGTGTGATCATGGGCAGACCGAACTGTTTGGCCACGCGGTAGCCGAAATCGCTGGCGCCGATCTTGGGAATCGACAGGCCGCCGGTCGCCACCACCACCGCGGCGCATTGGATGGTGCCACGATCGCTATCAATTTCGTAGCTACTTGCGCAGTCTTCACGAGGGCTGGAGGCAGAAAATCGTATAGCCTTCACGGCACAGGGCTGCCAGCGGGTGACGTTGCCAGTGGCGCATTCGGTCAGCAGCATCTGGATGATGTCTTCGGCGGAGCGGTCGCAAAAGAGCTGCCCCTTGTGCTTCTCGTGGAAAGCGATGCCGTGCTTTTCCAGCAGGGCAACGAAGTCGCGCGGCGTGTAGCGCGACAGGGCGGAGCGGCAAAAGCGCGGATTCTCGCTCAGGAAGTTGGCCGGCGTGGTGTCGCGGTTGGTGAAGTTGCAACGGCCCCCGCCCGAGATACGGATCTTCTCCGCCACCTTGTCGCTGTGGTCCAGCACCAAGACTTTCAGGCCCAGCTGCCCGGCCACGCCCGCGCAGAACAAACCGGCGGCGCCGGCGCCGATGATGACAGCGTCGAAATGGTCCAATTGTGGTCAGCCCATGCAAAACAGGTTGAGCTTGCTGCACTGCTGCATGGAAACACCCCAGACAATGCCGGTGGGGAATTCCATCAGGCGCTTGGCGCCAACTTCTGCGAGCAGGGTGACGTAACCGATCATGGTGGGAATCTCCGGGGGTGTTCGAAACCGGCTAGTGTAGGACGCCTGCGGGACAGGTGCTGTTGCGTTTGCCGGGCGCACCGCCACAAAATGCCGGAGCCGCTGCAATGCCGGCCACAACCCAGGAGACAACATGATCCCAAGCCCCGTATCCACCCGATTGCTCTCAGGTTTCGTTCTGGCCAGTGCCGCCCTGGCTGGCTGCCAGAGCGCGCCACCACTGCCCCCCACATCCCCGGAAGTCGTCGGCGAATTCCGGCCCGGATCGGGCTACTTGCGTGGCTATCTGGACCGCAAGGCGCTGCCCAACAGCCTGGCCTTGCTCCCCAAGCCGGCGGAGCCGGGTTCGGCCCAGCAGGCTGCAGACCAGGCGACCTACACCGCGACCCGTTCGCTGCGGGGCACGCCCCGCTGGGAGATGGCCACCCGCGACGCCAACCTCAAGTTCCCGGCTGCAGCGTCCACCTTTGCCTGCACCATGGACATACCCATTTCCCAGGAGCAAACGCCGCATCTGAATATGCTGTTGCGCCGCACCCTGCTCGATGCCGGCCTCTCCACCTACGCGGCCAAGGATGCCTACAACCGCAAGCGCCCCTTTGTGGCCAACAACGATGCATCGTGCACCCCATCGGAAGAGGCCACGCTGGCCAAGGACGGCTCCTACCCGTCCGGTCATGCGGCCCTGGGCTGGGCTTGGGCACTGGTCCTGAGTGAGGTGGCGCCCGAGCGGGCCAACGCGCTGTTGGCGCGTGGCTATGCTTTCGGGCAAAGCCGGGTGATTTGCGGCGTGCACTGGCAAAGCGATGTGGATGCTGGGCGTGTGATGGGCTCGGCCGCGGTGGCCACACTGCACACCGATCCGACATTCACCGCGCAGTTGGCGGCAGCCAAGACTGAAGTGGCGAATGCCCGTGCCGCGAACCTGCACGCCAGTGGCGCCTGCCAGGCCGAGGCGGCGGCACTGGCGCCCTGAGCCGGCGCTTCAGGCCACGCGCATCTGTGGGTGCGCGGCGGCCTCAGTGCCTCCCACGTGCAATCCGGCGGCCAGCAGACCCTGCAGCACATCACCGACCACGATCACGCTGGGGCTGGCCAGTTGTTCGCGCTCGATGGTGGCCTGCAATTCACCCAGTGTGCACACGGCGTGGCGCTGCTGCGGCAGGCTGGCGCTCTGGATGATGGCGACCGGCGTGTCGGCGTGCAGGCCATGCAACAGTTCGCGCTGGATGTGGGCCACACCACTCATGCCCATGTAGATGACGATGGTCAGGCGCGCCTGGCGCGCGGTGGTGGACAGTGCGCGCCAGTCGGTTCCGGTGGAACCCGGTTTGGCATGGCCGGTGATGAACACCACGCCGTGCGCCGCCTCGCGGTGTGTCAGGGGCACGCCCAGGGACGACACCGCTGCAATGCCGGCGGTGATGCCGTTGATGATGGAGAAGCGCACGCCGGCGGCCTGCAGGGCTTCCACCTCCTCACCACCACGGCCGAAGATAAAGGGATCGCCACCCTTGAGACGCACCACGGTTTCGCCTTCCTGGGCGGCGGTGACCATCAGCTTTTCGATAAAGGACTGCGGTGTGGACTTGCAGCCCCCGCGTTTGCCCACGTAGATGACGCGGGCAGTCGGTGCGGCAAAGGCAACGATGGCCTCGTTCACCAGATCGTCCACCAGCAGCACCGTGGCGCTCTGGATGGCCTTCAGGGCCTTGAGGGTCAACAGTTCGGGGTCGCCGGGGCCGGCGCCCACCAGGGTGACCTGGCCACGGGCAGGGGCGCTGGATAAATCGTGTTTCATAGTGCGTGCACCAAATGCAAGATGTGGGCCACTTGCTGGGCAATCGGTGCGGGCACCGGCTGCGTGCCGTCCAGCA
>JAVBYK010000037.1 GCA_030824095.1 bacterium | reverse complement strand
CAGAAGTGGAGTTCGACTCCGGTGTCGTCTTCGCTGACTTTGTCGATGCCGACGACGATTTCGCCTTTGTCGGTGAATTTGACGGCGTTGTTGCCCAGGTTGATGAGGATTTGGCCCAGACGCAGGGGGTCGCCCTGCAGGGCAGTCGGCACATCGGCTGCGGCGTTGAAGAGGAGTTCCAGGCCTTTGTCTTCGGCTTTCATGCCAACCAGGTTGGCCAGGTTGTCCATGACGTCCTCCAAGCGGAAGTCGATGGTTTCCATGCTCATCTTGCCGGCTTCGATCTTGGAGAAGTCCAGGATGTCGTTGATGATGCCCAGCAGGTTTTCTCCGGAGCGGTGGACTTTTTCGATGTAGTTGCGCTGTTTCTTGTCCAGGTTGGTTTGCAAGGCCAGATGCGACATGCCGATGATGGCGTTCATCGGTGTCCTGATTTCGTGGCTCATATTGGCCAGGAAGTCCGACTTGGCCTTGGTGGCCTCTTCGGCAATTTGCTTTGCGAGCAGGATCTCCTGTTCGGCCTTTTTGCGCTCGGTGACGTCGATTTGCCAAACCAGCAGGCCGGGCTGACCATCAAACTCCGTCACCATCGCGGTCAGGTTCATGGTGTGAACAAGGCGCGAGGGGTCGTAAATATCAACCTCAAAATCCCTGACCAATCCCTGTGATTTGATGGAACCCAGCAGTTCTGCGCGCTGTTCGGGATGCACATAAACCGACTGCGCTGTTTCTCCGATTTCCAGACCAAAGAGCTTTTTGGCCACGGGGTTGGCAAACAAGACCTTTCCATCCATTGCCGTGATGGAGATGCAAATGGGGCTCTTATCCAGAATGGACTGCAGGCGCTCCCGCTCCTGGACAACGGCACGTTCCATTGCTTCGCGTTCGCTGATGTCATATATCCACGTCACCAGGGTGCGGCCTTCGGCCAAATCCATGAACGAGGACGACAGCAAAACGGTCAAGGGCGATCCGTCGATACAAACAAAGTCGGCTTTGTAGTCAAACGCACCGCCATCACGGTTCACTTGTGCCAGGAAGGCCTCGCGATCCGCCGGGCGCAGCCAGAAATCCCTGGAGCTGCGCTGCCCTGCCTGGTCGGCGGGAATCTTCAGGAGATCGCGCACGCGCTGGTTGGAAAACACGGGAACACCGGCTTCGCTGTTGATGGTGACACCAATGGGGCTGTTCTCCAGTATCTGCCGCAACCGGGCCTCACTGTCCTTCATGGACTGCTCCAGCCGCTTGCGCTCGGTAATTTCAAAGGCAATGTTGCAGATTCCGGTGATGACGCCATCCCGGCGCATCGGCACCTTCACGGTCTGGTAGTAACGGGTCGCGCCGCCCGTCTCCACAGATTCCTCGACCGTCTGGACCTCACCTTTGCGCAGGACGTCCATGTCGGCATCGTGGTATTCCTGACCTCGCCCGCCATGGTTGAGCTCCAGCGTGGAGCGCCCCAACACGTCTGCCCGGTGAAAGCCCGTGGCGTGTTCCCAATCGCCGTTGACATAGGTATAGACGCCCCGCTGGTCCTTGACGTAGATGGCGGAATTCACGTTCTCCAGAACCGCTTCCATGAATTGCCGGTTGCGCTGCAATTCCTCTTCGGCCCGCTTGATGTCGGAGATATCCCAGACCACGCCCGAGGCCACGGTGGCGGCACCGTCTGCGTCATAGCTGAACTTGCCGACCGACAGGATATGGCGCACGTCGCCCACTGGCGGTTGCACACGGAACGCCATGCGGTAGTCCACACGCCGGTTGGCCATGGTCTCCTGCATGGCCTGCCCCAAAGGCGCCAGGTCGTCCGCATGGATGAAGGTAAACCACTGTTGCAGGGAGCCGTCCAGTGTGACGCCCTCCAGACCGTAGAGCCTCTTGGCGTTGTCATCCGCTTCCAGCCGCCCCTCTGGAACAAAGTACTTCCAGGTGCCCATGTTGGCCGACTGCAGGGCCAGACTCAACTGCGCGCGCGCATCGGCCTGCTCCTGCAACAGGCCCTCGATCTGTTCGTGCTGGCTCTGCAACGCACTGGCCTGGTCCTGCGTGGCCTTCAGCAGATTGCGCGTCTTGTCATTGCGCGCAATGATTTCCATGGACATGGCCACCATGGGGAGCAGGCGATCCAGTAGTTCCTGGTCATCCGCACCGACGGGTCGCAGTATGGCCATCTCGATAACCCCCAGCAACGCAGCGGAACTGAGGATGGGCAGCAGCCAGATGGTTTGGGTGGGTACAGGGCCCAATCCGGTTTGAACGGCCACATAGTCAGGCGGAGGCTGATCCATCAGGATGGCATGCTTTTCCACCGCGCACTGCCCCAACAGCCCGTCTCCATAGCGGATGCACAGTTCGGGCGTCATTCCACCCGGACGCGCATAGGCGCCACAGAGTTGGAGGCATTCACCCTCCACGTCCGCACGGTAGAGGCTGGCCTGCCCCAGTTGCAACAGCGGCGCCAATCCCGAGAAAACGGCTTGCGCCAGTTCCGCATGGCTCTCCACACGTTGCAAATTCATCAGGATGGTGTTGACTTGAGAGCTGATCTGGTCGCGATGGGCGATTTGCTCTGTGACGGCACGGGTGCGGATCTCGGCGGCCTTGCGTTCGGCGATCTCGCGCTGCAGGCGACGGTTCCAGACCATGAAGACCGCCATCACCGCCAACAGCCCGCCCCCAACCGGCAGCAGCCATGCCAACCAGCGCCACACGTTGAGGGAGTCCGACGGCTGCGATGCCTCAAACAGCTGGTACTCCATCAGGGAGATGCCGTACTGCTTGCTCCAGGCGCGGTCCAGGTCCGAGCCCACGCGCGCGCTGTCCTTGAAAAACGCCTCGATCCGTGGCCGCAAGCCACTGGCTTGGGGGTGAATGCCCCAGGCCACGGTGACGGGTTGGTCTACCGCGAACAGCAGGTCCAGGTTGTCCAGGTCACCACGTACCCACTTGAAGGCAGACTCCGCTGCAATCACCGTGAAGTCGGCCTGACCACCGGCCACGGCTGCGATGGCTTGCGCCGTGGGCAGGTAGTTGATCTTCACCGGGTTGGCAGAAAACCGGGTCTTGTTTTGGTCCA
>JAVBYK010000038.1 GCA_030824095.1 bacterium | reverse complement strand
CCCTGACCTTCTGATACGCACGGGGAACGAAAAGCGGCTAAGCAACTTCCTGCTATGGCAAGCGGCCTATTCCGAGTTGTACTTCAGCGAATTGTTGTGGCCAGATTTTGATGAGGTCGCGCTGGACGCCGCCTTGCTGGAGTATGCGTCGCGCGAACGCCGATTCGGCAAGACGTCGGACCAGGTGGCTGGCGACTGAGCCATGGTCACCTGATTAGAGGACTTTTCATGCTGAAGCAAAGAATCATTACAGCGCTCCTGTTGCTGGCTGTGCTGCTTCCTGCAGTTTTTTACCCCGCGGGCGAAGTGTTTGCCATCGTTGCCGTGATTCTGATTGCTGCAGGTGCCTGGGAGTGGGCGCGCATGAATCAGTATGGCCAGACCGGCTCACTGATTGCAGGGGCAGTCTGCGCCGTGATGTGCCTGATGTCGTGGTATTGGGGTCTGCTGTATGCCCCGCTGAAGGTGTTGTGGATAGTGGCGGGAGGGGGCTGGGTCATTCTCGGTGCCTGGCTCCTCTATCGTGGAGTTGGGGTGTGGGCCACTGTGCCTCAATTGCTGCGTTTGACCGGGGGCGTCCTAGCCTTGTGGGTGGCCTGGCTAGCGGTTGTGCAGGCGCGGCTGTTGGGCATCAATTTCTTGTTTTCCGTGCTGGTTTTGGTGTGGGTTGCTGACATCTTTGCCTACTTTGCCGGACGTGCATTCGGAGGGCGCCTGTTCGGCCGCAAGCTCGCGCCATCGATCAGTCCAGGAAAAACCTGGGAGGGCGCATGCGGCGGTATGTTGGGAGTTGTTGCATGTGCATTTCTGTGGCGTGCGGTGGACACTTCAGCTGATTTGGGTGTTGCCAGCATCTACACGCGCCTGGCCCAGGTCAACGGGGGATTCATGGTACTCGCGGTGGTATTTCTCGCCGTGATGAGTGTCGTTGGTGATCTGGTGGAGTCATTGTTCAAGCGGAGTGCGGGTGTCAAAGACAGTAGCGGTCTACTGCCAGGGCACGGCGGTGTTCTGGATCGTGTTGATGCTTTGCTTCCAATTCTTCCCCTGGCCATGATGCTGGGCACGCTATGAAATCAGAAAAGTCACGGATTGTGGTGCTGGGATCGACCGGCTCCATCGGCGTCAATACGCTGGATGTGATTGAGCGCCACCCGGATCGATTTGAAGTTTTTGCCCTGACGGCTTCCACCAGTGTGGATTCCATGCTGACACAGTGTGCGCGACACCAGCCAGCTTTCGCGGTCATGGCCAGCGAGGCGCATGGCCTACAGCTTGAAACGCAGTGCCGTGACGCAGGGTTACTTACCCGGGTGTTGTGGGGCGCGCAGGCAATTGAAATGGTGGCCGGCCATGAGCAGGCAGATATGGTCATGGCAGCCATTGTTGGTGCGGCTGGACTGGCTCCCTGCCTGGCTGCGGCCCGGACTGGGAAGCGGTTGTTGCTGGCTAACAAAGAGGCACTGGTTGTTGGTGGTCAGCTTTTCATGGATACGGTTGCGGCAGGTGGTGCGACGCTGCTTCCCATTGACAGTGAACACTCCGCAGTTTTCCAGTCGCTGCCACAGGATCCCAAGGATTGGTCTTCGCGGATTGACAAAATCATCCTCACTGCTTCAGGTGGCCCGTTCCGGACCCGCGATCCGTTGACTTTGCGTGACGTGACTCCGGAGCAGGCCTGTGCCCATCCCAACTGGGTGATGGGGCGAAAGATTTCAGTGGATTCGGCGACGATGATGAACAAGGCGCTCGAAGTCATTGAGGCCCGATTCCTGTTCGGCGTGAAACCCGAGCAAATCCAGGTCGTCATCCACCCGCAAAGTGTGATTCATTCCATGGTTCAGTACGTTGACAATTCGGTTGTGGCCCAACTGGGGACACCCGACATGCGAGGCCCCATTGCCTATGGTTTGTCCTGGCCAGAGCGCATCACTTCCGGAGCAACGCCATTGAATTTTGCCAACATGGCGGGATTGACGTTTGAGGAGATCGGCTCCGAAGAGCACCGCAGGCGATTCCCGGGCATAGACCTGGCGTGGGCTACGCTCAAGGCTCCGGCTGGCACCACCGCAGTATTGAACGCTGCCAATGAGATGGCTGTGGCGGCTTTTCTGGACCGCAGGATCCGATATGACCAGATACACCATGTCAATTTGGAAACCCTTGGCGCGGTTGTGCCGCAGGCACCCAACTCGCTGGACGATCTCCTGAGCCTCGACAGGCTATCCAGGGACATCGCTGAAGAAGTCATAGTCCGCATGCGCGGGTGATGAACACATGACATTGTTATGTTGACGCTGGCTGCTTTTATTGTTGCCATTGCCGTTCTGGTGGCAGTGCATGAACTCGGGCACTTCTCTGTGGCACGTGCCTGCGGCGTCAGGGTCCTGCGATTTTCTGTGGGATTTGGTCCGCGTATCGCCGGCTGGGTTTCGCCAAAGTCCGGTACCGAGTATGTCATTGGCCTGTTACCCATTGGAGGGTACGTCAAGATGCTCGATGAGCGCGAAGCACCTGTTGCACCGAACGAGCTGGCATTGGCTTTCAATACACAGCCGCTGCGCAGTCGAGCGGCAATTGTCGCGGCAGGCCCGATTGCTAACCTCTTGCTGGCAGTTGTTTTGTACTCCATCGTCAACTGGACGGGAGTGGAACAACCGCAACCCCTTTTGGCCAAACCGCCCCAAGGCTCGGTCCTCGCTCAGGCCGGCTTTATGGGTGGGGAGCGGGTGGTACAGGCCGGTTTTGAAGGGGATGTGCTGGAAGACGTCCCTTCCTTTGAGGGCTTTCGCTGGTGGCTCGCCAGGGGGGCCATTGAGCACCGCAATCTGCAGGTCGAGTTTGTTGCACCGCAGGCACAAGTTACGCGCTCAACCCTTCTGCTGCTGAGCGACGTCGATGCGCGTAGCGCGGACGCGCAACTTCTGGAGAAGATTGGCGTCTTGGTGCCGTTTTCGCAAGCCCGCCTGGGCTCCCTGTTGCCACAAGGGGCTGCGGCGTTGGCCCAATTGCAGACCGGTGATGTGGTGCTAAGGGTCGATCAGGTTGACATTGTTGATGCGGCGCAATTGCGGGAGCTGATTCGGGC
>JAVBYK010000149.1 GCA_030824095.1 bacterium | reverse complement strand
AAGAGCACTTTCGGCTCAACGCTCTTCGGCGCATGTACGTCCCACCTAAAGAAACAAGGCCAAATATGGCTGTTCGGCTCCCCTTTCCACCCTGGCGAGGGTGGAAAGGGGCGGGGGGGATAGGGGGTGAGTTCAGCCGGTATTCCGCAACCCCGCCGCAATGCCGTTGATGGAAATGTGGATTCCGCGCTGCACCCGCTCATCGGCCAGGCCAGAGCGGTAGCGCCGCACCAGTTCCACTTGCAGGTGGTGCAGCGGGTCGATGTACGGAAAGCGGTGGCGGATGGAACGTTGCAAAGCGGCGTTGTTGGCCAGGCGGTTCTTGTCACCGGTGATGGTGGCCAGTGCCTGGGCCGTGCTGTGCCACTCGGCCTCGATCGCCGTGAAGATTTTCTTGCGCAGGCGCGCATCGGCCACCAGTTCGGAATAGCGGGAGGCCAGCGCCAGGTCGCTCTTGGCCATGACCATGTCCATGTTGGACAACAGTGTCTTGAAGAACGGCCATTGGCGGACCATCTTCTGCAGCAGCGCCAGGCGCTCCTTTTGCTGTGCCGGCGTGCCGGTCTTGATAAAGGCCTGCACCGCCGAGCCAAAGCCGTACCAGCCGGGCAAGGTCAGGCGGCACTGGCCCCAGCTGAAGCCCCAGGGAATGGCGCGCAGGTCTTCGATGCGTTGGGATGCCTTGCGCGAGGCCGGGCGCGAGCCGATGTTCAGCTCGGCAATCTCGCGGATCGGTGTGGCGCTGAAGAAGTATTCGGTGAAGCCCGGGGTCTCGTACACCAGCGCGCGATAGGCCGCCATGCTGGCGCTCGACAACTCGGCTGCGGCCTCCAGAAACGCCGGGGTGGCGGACTTGGTGGGCTGCAGCAGCGTGGCCTCCAATGTGGCAGCGACCAGTGTCTCCAGGTTGCGCCGGCCAATCTCGGGGTTGGCGTACTTGGAGCCGATCACTTCGCCCTGCTCGGTCAGGCGGATCTGGCCGCGCACGGTGCCCGGGGGCTGGGCCAGGATGGCCTCGTAGCTGGGGCCGCCGCCGCGGCCGACCGTGCCGCCCCGGCCGTGGAACATGCGCAGCTTGATGGGGGTGGTCTTGGCCAGTTCGTCAAACAGCTCGACCAGCGCAATCTCGGCGCGGTACAGCTCCCAGTTGCTGGTGAAGATGCCGCCGTCCTTGTTGCTGTCGGAGTAGCCCAGCATGATGTCCTGCTCGCCACCGCTGCGCTGCACCAGCGCGGCCACGCCGGGCAGGGCGTAGAACTCGCGCATGATGGGGGCGGCGTTGCGCAGGTCTTCAATGGTCTCAAACAGCGGGACCACAATCAGGTCACTGACCGCGCGCAGCGGGTCATCGGAACCGGCTGTCACACGGTTGGGCGTCAGCACGCCGCGCATCAGCCCCACTTCCTTTTGCAGCAGCAGCACTTCCAGCAGGTCGCTGACCGTCTCGGTGTGGCTGATGATGTAGTGGCGAATGGCGTCCGCGCCAAAGCGCTCGCGCATCACCTTGGCCATGGAGAAGATGGCCAGCTCGCTCTGGGCGTGCGCGGAATAGGCCACGCCGTGCACGCGCAGCGCGCGGGCGTCACCCAGCAGGCCCAGCAGCAGCGCGCGCTTGGCTTCCTCATCCAGTGCGCTGTAGTTGGCTTCGATGCGGGCGGTGGCCAGCAGTTCGGCTACCACTTCCTCGTGCTTGTCAGAACTCTGGCGCAGGTCCACCGTGGCCAGGTGAAAGCCAAACACCTCCACGGCGCGGATCAGCGGCTGCAGGCGCTGTGCCACCAGCACGCCACCGTGGTTGGCATTGAGCGAGGCCTCGATGGTGCGCAGCTCGGCGGCAAATTCATGGGCCGACGGGTAGGGGTTTTGCGGTGCCACGGCGTGGCGTGCGGCCTCGGTGCCGGTCAGCGCCTGCAGCGTGGCGGCCAGGCGGGCGTAGACGCCGGTCAGCGCCCGGCGGTAGGGCTCGTCCATGCGGTGCACGTTGCGGTCGGGCGAGCTTTCGGCCAGCGCCTGCATGTCCGGTGTGCACTCGGTCAGCATGGCGGACACCGACAGTTCGCCACCCAGGTAATGCACCTCGGTCAGATAGTGGCGCAGGGCCACTTCGGCCTGGCGGCGCAGCGCGTATTCCAGGGTTTGTGCGCTGACATTGGGGTTGCCGTCGCGGTCGCCGCCAATCCACTGGCCCATGCGCAGGAAGCTGTGCACCGGTTGGTTGCCCAGCAACTGTTCCAGGTTGGCATAGAGCTTGGGAATTTCACGCAAAAAGGTGGATTCGTAGTAGCTCAGCGCGTTCTCGATTTCGTCGGCCACGGTCAGTTTGTTGAAGCGCAGCAGCCGGGTTTGCCAGAGCTGCGTGACGCGGGCGCGCATCTGCAGCTCGTTGGCGGCCAGTTCGCGGGCCGTCAGCGCGTCCTTCTTGGTGTCGAAAAAGGCGCCGCGCATTTTGATCTCGTCGCGCTCGGCCAGCAACTGGGCAATGCTGCGTTCGGCATCCAGAATGCTCTTGCGCTGCACCTCGGTCGGGTGGGCGGTCAGCACCGGGGACACATAGCTTTGTGCCAAGGTATTGGATATGGCTTTGGGCGCAATGCCGGCCCAGCGCAGGCGCGACAGGGCCACGTCCAGGCTGCCCTCCTGCGTATCCCCGGCGCGCTCATGGATGGCGCGGCGGCGGATGTGGTGGCGGTCTTCGGCCAGGTTGGCCAGGTGGGAAAAGTAGGTGAAGGCACGGATCACGCTCACCGTCTGGTCGCCAGAGAGGCCCTTGAGCAGTTTCTTGAGCGCCTTGTCCGCTTCATGGTCGGCGTCGCGCCGGAAGGCGACCGACAGGGTGCGGATTTTTTCAATCAGCTCAAACGCTGCCGGACCCTCCTGTTCCCGGATCTCATCGCCCAGAATCCGGCCCAGCAGGCGGATGTCTTCCACCAGGGGGCGTTCGTTGTCCTTGCTGCGTTTGGCGGGTAGTGGGGCGACTGCATTTTTCATGAGGCCCATGCTAGCATTGCCCACTCTGGATAGTTTACAAATAGGTTACGACTTACAGCCCATGGTTGCACACACATTCACCATCGCCACGCGCGAAAGCCGCCT
>JAVBYK010000039.1 GCA_030824095.1 bacterium | reverse complement strand
GTCATGCAGGCGGTGTGCGACGAGATTGGCGCCGGCAAGGTCGGCCTGCGCCTGTCGCCCGTCACACCGGCCAATGACGCCTTCGACCCCGCGCCGCAGCCCCTGTTCACTTACGTGGTGCAGCAACTGGCACCGCTGAAGCTGGCATACCTGCACTTCATCGAAGGCTCGACCGGCGGTCCCCGCGACTACTCCCAGGGCGATGTGCCGTTTGACTACGCCGCGCTGCGCCAGGCCTACCGCGCCGCCGGCGGCCAGGCCGCCTGGATGGTCAACAACGCCTACGACCGCGGCCTGGCCGACCAGGCGCTGGCCGAGGGTTCGGACCTGGTGGCGTACGGCCGCCCCTTCATCGCCAACCCCGACCTGACGCGCCGTTTGCGCGAAGCCGCACCGCTGAACACGCCGGACCGCGCCACCTTCTACGGCGGCGGTGCCAAGGGCTATACCGACTATCCTTCGCTATCACATTGATAGCTGCATAGGCTTATTCGACGAGGGCTAGATGCCCATTTGGCTTCAAACGATCTGGCCTGACAAAGGCCTGACGACCAGGCCTGCCATCAGGGTAAACCTGCGGCCGGCAGACCCGTCCTCTCCGTAGACTGTCCCGCACCCTTTAACCGGAGACAGATGATGCGCAGTACCCCCCGTTGGATAGCGGCCCTGGCTGGAACGGCCGCCCTGTGCCTGTCGTTGGCCGCGCAGGCGCAGGGTGGACCCACCCTCAAGCTGGGGGTGATCGGGCCGTTCACCGGACCGTCCTCCGACTTTGGCGTGCCCATGCTGCAGGGCGTGCAACTGGCCGCCGAGGAGATCAACGCCGTGGGCGGCTACATGGGCCGCCAGCTGGAGCTGGTCATCAAGGACGACCAGGCGAATCCGGACGTCGGCCTCAAGGGCGCGCAGGAACTGGTCGCAGCCGGCGTGACCGCCACCATCGGCTTTTGCAACACCGGGGTGGCACAGAAGGCGCTGGAGGTGTTCCAGAACGCCAAGTCGCCGCTGATCATCCCCTGCGCCACCGGCACACCACTCACCGCCAAATACCCGGCGCCGCAGAGCTACATCTTCCGCACCTCCGCGCGCGACGCCATCCAGGCCCCGTTCGTCGTCGAAGACATCGTCAAACGCGGCTGGACCAAGGTCGCCATCTTTGCCGACACCACCGGCTACGGCGAGGCCGGCCTGAAGGATGTGGAGGCCGCACTGGCCGCCAAAAACCTCAAGGCGGTGCACGTGGCGCGCTTTCCGCTGGGCGTGAAGGACCTGCTGACCGAACTCAAGGCGGCGCGCGATGCCGGTGCCGATGTGGTGTTCAGCTACACCGTGGGGGTGGAGAACGCCGTCATCGCCAACGGCCGCAAAGAGCTGAAGTGGAAGGTGCCGCAGGTCGGCGCCTGGCCGCTGTCCTTCCCGTTCTTCATCAATGGCGCCAAGGACGCTGCCGAGGGCGCGATGATGGCGCAGACCTTTATCGCCGAGCCCAGCAACGAGCGCAGGGCTTCATTCCTGACGTCGTACAAGCGCAAGTTCCACACGGCCATGGCCGTGCCCATGGCGGCGGCACAGGGCTATGACAGCACCTACCTGCTGGCGTTTTCACTGTTTGGCGTGCGAGATGGCAACCCGACCGGTCCGGTGCTCAAGGCAGCGCTGGAAAACATCGCCCGCGTCTACTACGGCGTGGTGGCCACCTACGAGCACCCGTTCAGCCTGAACGACAAGGACGCCATCTCCCAAAACATGCTGGTCATGGGCAAGGTCAGCAACGGCGTGGTCACCTTTGCGCGCCCCGAGGACGCCAAACGCAACCTGGTGGTCAAACGCAAGAACTAGTGGGGCAGTTGTGTGAGGTTGGACACACTTTGGCGTCGTCGAATCTGCTACGCTGTGATCCTGATTCCCCATTTCTTTTTATGAAAGGTTCACCATGTCTGAATCCACCACCACATCCGTGAGCGCCCAGGAAAAGCTCGTCACCGACATCCGGGCCGTGATTGCCGATGCGGAAGAAATACTGCGCGCCACGGCTGACCAGACCGGTGAAAAAATTGCCGTCCTGCGCACGCGCATTCAGGATCGCTTGCTCGATGCACGCGAGCGCCTGACCGCCGCCGAGATCATCCTGGTGGACAAGACCCGCGCCGCCGCCCGTGCCACCGACGACTATGTGCACGCCAACCCCTGGCAGGCCGTGGGCATTGGCGCCGGCATCGGTTTCCTGCTCGGTCTGGCGCTGGGACGCCGCTAGTCCCTGCTGACCACCACCCATGTTGAATTCCCAAGGC
Source organism: bacterium (assembly GCA_030824095.1). Classification (GTDB taxonomy): domain Bacteria; phylum Pseudomonadota; class Gammaproteobacteria; order Burkholderiales; family Burkholderiaceae_C; genus Allorhodoferax. The sequence continues at coordinate 803 of JAVBYK010000039.1, read as the reverse complement.
GAGTCCAGCACCTGGAGCACCGTCCGGTCCAAGGCCGCCACGCTGCTGGCCGTTGGGCAGACACGGCTGGAGTTGCTGGGCAACGAGATTGAGGTCGGGCGCATCAGCGCCATGCGCCAGCTCATCCTGGCGCTATCCGTGTTGTTTTGCGTGGCCGTGGGTGTGGTGCTGACCGTCATTGGCCTGACGCTGCTGTTCTGGGAACAGCGCCTGCTGGTGGTTGCCATCGCGGGGGCTCTGTTCTGGGCCCTGGCGCTGTATTTCTACTTCGCCATGCGCGGCCAGGCCCAAAAGACCGAACCCCTATTTGCCGCCAGTCTGGCGGAACTGCAGGAAGACCTGCGCCAGCTCAAGGCCGCATCCCGCCATGGACCAACGCCTGATTGACCTGTATGTGCAGCGCGGACGCCTGCGTGAACGCATTGGCGTCGAGCGCAGCCTGGTGGCACGCGAACTGGCGCCCCTGGGCGCCGCCCTGCATACCGTGGACCGGGGCCGTGCGTTGCTGCATCAGGCCCGGCTCTGGCTGTCGGCCCACCCGGCACTGGTGACCACCGCCGCGGTGGCCTTGCTGGTCTGGCGACCACGCGCCGTGGTGCGTACGGTGCGCACTGGCTTCTCCCTCTGGCGCAACTGGTCCCGCCTGCGGGAGTGGGCGAACGTGGGCTTGCGGGTGCTGTGAGCGGCTTGCCAGATAATTCGCCCATGGACCCCTCTGCCCCCCAATCCCCCACCACCGAAGCTGCACCCGCAAGCGCGGCGACGGCGGCGTTTGATCCGGACAAGACCGTCTCCTACCAGTC
>JAVBYK010000532.1 GCA_030824095.1 bacterium | reverse complement strand
GCCCGCAGGCGCCCGCCCTCGAACAGCGGCAGGCGGATGGCCGGGCCCACGCCCCACTGGTCGCTGCCGGAATGCGTCAGCTTGTCAAAGCCGATGCTGGAGAAGCCGGCAAAGGCCACGAGGTTGATGTTGGGGTAGAACTGTGCCCGGGCACTGTCCACGTCGTGCGTGGCGGCCTCCACGCGCCAGCGCGCGGCGGCAATATCGGCCCGGCGGCCCAGCAGGTCAAGCGGGATCGTCTGTGCGGCAGCTATCAATTTAATAGCTGTCTGCGCAGGTTTGACGAGGGCTAGAGGCGTATTTTGCTGTGCAGTGAGGGCGGAAAGGGCGTTCAGGGACAGCGCCTGCTGTTCCTTGAGTGATTCGATCTGAAGGCGCGCATCGGGTAGCGCGCTGTCGCTCTGCTGCAGTTCCAGTTGCGTGTCCAGACCGGCGTCAACCCGCTGCTGCACCAGGGACTTGGTCTGGGTGCGCTGGGCCAGCGTGCGCTCGGCCACCGCCAGCTGGTTCTGGATGCGCACCAGCGCAAAGTAGCTGCGCGCCACGGAGCTGGCCAGCAGCATGCGCGCGGCATCGGCATCGGCTTGTGCGGCGCGCACCTGGCCAAGGGACGCCTCCAGCGCGGCGGCGTTTTTGCCAAAGAAGTCCAGCTCCCAGCTGGTGCTGGCGCGCAGGTCACCGGTGTTCAGGATGGCGCCGCCCAACGGGGGCGGGTAGATGCTGTTGGCGCTGAAGCGCTGGCGGGTCAGGTCGGTGCTGCCCATCACCTGGGGCAGCTCGGCACCATGCACGGCGTCGCGGGCCGCCTGTACCCTGGCCAGGCGGGCTTGCGCCACGCGCAGATTGGGACTGTTGGCCAGAGCCTGGTCGATCAGGGCATTGAGCTGTGCATCGCCAAAGGCACGCCACCACTGGGCGTCGATGGCGGGCACCGATGCGGCTGGCGCACCGGCAGGGGCGGTCAGGCCCAGCGCCTTGGCATCGAGTGCCTGGGCCTGGGGCGCAATGCCGGAGTAGTTGGCGCAGGCTGCCAAGCTGGCCAGTGCCACGGCCTGCAGGGTCCAGATTCGCCAGCGCGGTGAGATTCGGGGTTTGGCGTCAAGTCGCATGGGGGTCTGCCGGCGAAGCGGATTCGGTGGTGTTGTCATGGATAGGGGGGGTGTCCACAGTCTTGGCGTTGTTCAGAATGCGGCGCAGATAGCCCTTGAGTGTCTCGAATTCTTCTTGTGTAAAGCCGGCCAGGTGGGCGTTTTGCACGCGGCTGAGCACCTTGGGAATCTCCTGCGCTGCCTCTTGCCCGCTGTCAGTCAGCGTGATGGTGACGACGCGCCGGTCGGTGGCCGAGCGTTCACGCTGACACAGGCCCTTGGCTTCCAGCCGGTCCAGCGTGCGGGTCATGGCGCCTGCATCCAGCCGGCATTCGCGTGCCAGTTCGGCGGCGGTAGAGGCCTGGCCAATGGACAGCTTGAACAGCGGAATCCACTGGGCGTTGGTCAGCTCGGTGTGCGCCAGCTGGCGTTCAACCTCCTGGGCGACGGTGCTGAGGATTTGGCGCATCAGGTAGCCAATGCTCTCTTCGGGCCGGTAATCCTCGGCGCAGTAGAACGTGGCAGGTTGGTGTTCCTGGGTGGAAGCTGGAGTGGAAGCCGTGTTTTGCATGAAAGACAGATATTAATTGCCTAGGCAATGATTGTCAAGGCATTGATTCATGTCACATATTTCAGCCATGAAAAAACCCGCCGAAGCGGGTTTGTCGGTGGGGTCGATGAAGACCTTATTTCTTGGCGGCGCTGGCAGCCTCTTTCGGTGTCTCGGCTTTGGCGGGTGTTTTCTCCAACTTGGCTTTCTTGGTATCTTCCTTGGTGGTCGGTGCAGTGGCTGCTCCCTTGAAGCCGGCACCGTTGATGGTCATGCCTTCCGCGGAGAACTTGGCGGCATTGCCTTCACCCACGCCCTTGACGCGTTCGATGAAGTCATTCCAGTCCTTGAAGTTGCCCTTCTTGCGTTCGTCGAGGATCTTGGTAGAGATGCCGGGACCAACGCCCTTGATGCTATCCAGCTCGGCAGCAGTGGCCTTGTTGACGTCTACCGCTGCGAACGCAACGGCGGCGTAGAGCATGGTGATGATGACCAGGATTTTTTTCAACATGTGCGGATCCTTCAGTGGGGGGTGTGACAGAACGGTAGGCACCAAGTCCATGGTGCCTGCTGTACAACGGGTTCCGCGCTGGGGGCGTTGACCCGGCCCGCAGCCCCGGGGCTACGGACAAACCCTTGGATCGGCGTGTCAGCGGGTGGCCGACAGTGCCTGCACGTAGCTGCGCACACCCTGTTGCACGGTGGCAAACGTGTGGTCGCATCCGGTGCTGCGCAGGGCGGTCAGGTCGGCCTGGGTGTAGCTCTGGTACTTGCCCCGCAGCGCATCGGGGAAGGCGACGTATTCGATCAGACCGCTACTGGCGGCCTGATCCAGCGTGAGCGCAGTCTCACCGCGTTGCTCGCGCAGGGTGTTGACCACCGTGATGGCCACGTCGTTGAAGGGTTGGGCCTGGCCGGTGCCCAGGTTGTAGATGCCGGACTCGGCCGGATGGTCGAAGAACCACAGGTTGACCGCCACGACGTCATCGATGAAGACAAAGTCGCGCATCTGACCTCCGGGGGCATAGCCACCGTATTCGCCAAACAGCTTGACCTTGCCTTCTGCCTGGAACTGGTGGAACTGGTGGAAGGCCACGCTGGCCATGCGGCCCTTGTGCTGTTCCTGCGGGCCGTAGACATTGAAGTAACGGAATCCCACCACCTGGTTGGTCTTGCCGGCGCGGGTGCGGTGGAAGTCGTAGCCGCACTCGCGGCGCATGCGCTGGTCGAACAGCAGCTTGGAGTAGCCGTAGACGTTCAGCGGCAGTTCGAACGCCGGGTCTTCGCGGAAGGTGCTGGAGCCGCCGTAGGTGGCGGCCGAGGAGGCGTACAGCAGGCGGGAACCCCGCTTCTGGCAGGCGTGGAACAACTGGCACGACAGCGTGTAGTTGTTGTCCATCATGTACTTGCCGTCCTGCTCCATGGTGTCGCTGCAGGCGCCTTCATGGAAGATGGCTTC
>JAVBYK010000317.1 GCA_030824095.1 bacterium | reverse complement strand
GCTGGAGTTGTTGGCTCATGAACTTCTTTCTAATCAGTTGGGGACAGAGCTAAAGGTCTGTCCCACAAGGTTTCACAATAGTTGGGGCCAGCACTAAAAGTCTGTCCCGCAAAGTTTCACATATTGGATTTGACAAACTGGACGATGCGCTCGGCGGCTTCCACGCATTCTGCGGTTTCAGCCACCAATGCCATGCGGATGCGGTTGGCTCCGGGGTTAAAGCCACGGGCTTCGCGGGCCAGAAAGCTGCCGGGCAAGACCGTCACATTGTAAGTAGCGTACAGGTCGCGCGCGAAGTCGGTGTCGCTGCCCTTGACCCCGGCCCACAGGTAGAAGCCGGCATCCGGCAGGGCCACGTCCAGCACATCGGCCAGCAGCGGGGTCACCTTGGCAAACTTGGCGCGGTACTGCTCGCGGTTGTCGCGCACATGCGCCTCGTCATCCCAGGCGGCAATGCTGGCGGCCTGCACCACGGTGCTCATCGCGCTGCCATGGTAGGTGCGGTACAGCAGGAACTGCTTGATCAGGGCCGCGTCGCCAGCCACAAAACCGCTGCGCATGCCGGGCACATTGCTGCGCTTGGACAGGCTAGTGAAGGCGACCAGGTTCTTGTAATCGGTGCGACCCAGGCGTGCCGCGGCTTCCAGACCACCCAGCGGCGGCTCGTCGCGGAAGTAGATCTCGCTGTAGCACTCGTCCGATGCAATCACAAAGCCATGGCGGTCACTCAGATCGAACAGCTTCTTCCATTCGTCCAGCGGCATCACAGCACCGGTCGGGTTGCCGGGCGAGCAGACATAGAGCAATTGGGTTTGTGCCCAGATGGCTTCGGGCACGCTGTCCCAGTCCTGGGCAAAGTTGCGCGCCGGGTCGGACGGCACAAAGTACGGCTGCGCGCCGCACAGGAAGGCTGCGCCCTCGTAGATTTGGTAGAACGGATTGGGGCAGACCACGGTGACGGGTTGGTCCGGAGCGACCTGTTTGGCCGGGTTGACCACGGTCTGTGCAAAGGCAAACAGGGCCTCGCGCGAACCGTTGACCGGCAGGATCTGCGTGGCAATGTCCAGTTCCAGCCCATAGCGGCGTTGCAGCCAGCGGCCAATAGACTGGCGCAGACCCAATACACCGCCGGTGGCAGGGTAAACCGACAGGCCACCCTGCGGATCGTTGATCGCATCGCAGTAGGCCTGCTTGATGAGTGCGGGTGTGGCGTGGCGTGGCTCACCGATACCCAGGCTGATGGGGGTGTAGGCTGGGTTGGGTGTGACCGGGGCAAACAAGTGCCGCAGACGCTCGAAAGGATAGGCCTGCAGGCGGGACAGATTCGGGTTCATGGGCCGCTATTATCCCTGAGCAGTTGCTACACTGTGCGGCCGAGGTCTTGGGCATCTCGGCATTTTCTCTCAGCGATCAAGGAGCCACCGATGTCGACAACCTCGCCCCACGGCCAAGCCTGGGTTTATCTGGACATTGCCCGGGCAGTGGAGCAAATTGGCAGCGTGGAGTCCTTGCGCAGCATGTTGCCCATGCTGCAGGAGTTGCTGGAGCGGGACCTGCCGCAGATCGAGCAGTTTCTGGCCGCGGGTGATGTCCGGTCTGCCAACCCGCTGTTGCACTCACTGAAGGGCTGCATGCCGATCTTTTGTGCACCGGCGCTGTGTGAGCACCTGGCACAGGTGGAACAATTGAGCAAAGCCGGCGGCAGTACCGAAGTCGGCGAGGCCTATGCCCGGCTCAGTCCCAGCCTGCAGAGCCTGCAAACCGAGGTGGCGCAGTATCTGGCCCAAGACTCCGATTCGGAGTGACAGGCCCAGTCTGGTGTCAGACGCTGTCCGTCATTTGCCGGGTTTCTTGCGTCCCTTGGTGGTTGTGGGAGGCGCAACGGGTTTAACCTGATCACCCAGTACGCCCTTAAGCGGGCAAATTTTGAGGGCAGGGCATTTGGCGCAACCAGCCACCACGGCAATGGGACACAGGGTCATACGGTACTTTCGTCAGGTAACAACAAGGGCGACCAGTATGCGCCCGCAGCACGGTGTCTGGTGGGTTGCGATTCGTTATAGACTTGGTTCACCAGCCTGAAATGGCGGGTATGGGGCGGCGGTAGCGCCCGTTCATCGGGAGCCTGAAACGGTTGGAGTGTTGAAGTGGACATCAAAAGAGCACGGATCGTTGTCGTTGAGGATGAAAAGGTGATGAGCACCTTCATCCTCAGCACGTTGCGCCGCATTGGAATATTGGACTTGTACGCGTTTCCTGATGGTGCCACCGCCTTGCGCGAGGTCGTCAAGCTCAAACCCGATTTGATTCTGACGGACATTCACATGCAGCCGGTCGGCGGCATCGAGTTTGTCAGGCAACTGCGTTCCCTCCCCAACAACCAGTTGAGCAATACCAAGGTTATTTTCCTGAGCGCCGATTCCAGTGCCTCAACGGTTGGCGAGGTGTTGCCCTTGGGAGTGGCGGGTTACATCGTGAAGCCACCGACCCTGAATGCGCTGGCTGCCAAGATTGAGGCGGCCCTGCGCGACTAACCCCAATTGCCCACATGGGGCTCTTGGGCCTGCCGCTGCGGAACCTGCACGGTATCATTGCACCACCTTGGCTACGGGGGATGCTCCGTAAATGCCAATGAAATCAACTGCTTAGCCGAAGTTTCCTTTTTCCGTGCGTCTCAATTCCATCAAGTTATCCGGGTTCAAGTCCTTTGCCGAGCCCACCAATTTCCTGTTGCCGGGTCAATTGGTGGGTGTGGTGGGGCCCAATGGCTGCGGCAAGTCCAACATCATGGATGCGGTGCGCTGGGTGCTGGGTGAGAGCAAGGCCAGTGAGTTGCGTGGCGAGTCCATGCAGGACGTGATCTTCAACGGCACCACCACCCGCAAGCCGGCCAGCCGCTCCAGTGTGGAGCTGATATTTGACAATGCGGACCATCGCGCCGGCGGTCAATGGGGCCAGTTTGGCGAAATCGCCGTCAAGCGGGTGTTGACCCGCGACGGGACGTCGAGCTACTTCATCAACAACCAGCCGGTGCGCCGCCGCGACGTGCAGGACGTGTTCCTGGGCACCGGTCTGGGGCCGCGCGCCTACGCCATCAT
>JAVBYK010000126.1 GCA_030824095.1 bacterium | reverse complement strand
CCATGACATCGAAGTCAGAGGGCATGATGGTGTTGAAAAACAATGCCGTCACGACCAACGACGCCCGACCCCATAGCAACGCCAGTACCAGCAGCACACCGGTCAGCATGCCCATACTGGGGAGTATGCTGTTTCCAGCACGTCAGTGAACCCATGAAATCAGACGCCAAACCCTGTTCACGGCGACGGCTTGCGTCGTAGAGACCCATGGCCGCGAATGGACCAAGAAGCAGGCAGGCTGAGGCCGCCATCATGGCGTACTCGGGTTCAAACTCAAACACGGCATCCAGTACCAGGGCCATGCACCAGAAAGGAAGGCCATAGAAGAGGCTGGTAAGAGGGCGTGCCGCAATGTCCCTCCAACCCAATTTCAACCAGCTAAAAGGCGCACTCCATGGCAACAGCTTGATCTGTTTGGGTGCTGCCTCTGAATGGGTTGGAATGCACGGTTGCGGTGATTCTTCGAGTAAGGTGTTGGTCATCTCAAATCCTTCTTCTGTTGCGAAATTAGTCACGCTGTAATTCGTTTCATACCTAAAAGCAGTGGATGTGGGAGCGACTATGCTTGGGGTCAACTGAACAGAAAGTGAATCCCGCGTTCATCTGCCGTTCAGGTTCCCGGGGCTATAAACAGGGCCTTGAAATCTTTCCATACGCTTCGAATGGCACAACTTCTTTCACCCTGGCGCTGGCTCGCACTGCCACTCAGCCTGGCCTTGCTGGTCGGCGGCGGCGCGGCCCGTGCCGACGGGGAAGACCACGAACGCGCCCGCAAGGCGCTGGAGGCCGGCGAGGTGCTGCCGCTCAAGACCATCCTGGAGCGTGTGGAGCGTGACTACCCCGGCCAGGTCATGGACGTGGAGCTGGAGCGCGAGCACGAAGGCCGCAGCGAACGCTGGATCTACAAGGTCAAGGTCCTGCGTACCGGCGGTACCCTGGTCAAGCTTAAGGTCGATGCCCGCGAAGGCTCGGTGCTGGGCAGCAAGTCCCGCAACCACCCACCGGCTGGAGAACGCTGATGCGCATCCTGATTGTTGAAGACGAACCCACGCTGCAATCCCAGCTGGCCCAGAGCGTGCGCGAGGCCGGTTACGCCGTGGATGTGGCCAGCAATGGCGTGGACGGCCATTTCCAGGGCGACACTGAACCCTATGACGCCGTGGTGCTGGATCTGGGCCTGCCGCAGATGGACGGCATCACCGTGCTGCGCAAATGGCGGGCCGCCGCTCGCACCATGCCGGTGTTGATCCTGACCGCGCGGGACGGCTGGCACGAGAAGGTGTCCGGCATCGATGCCGGCGCCGACGACTACCTGACCAAGCCCTTCCACATGGAAGAGCTGTTGGCCCGTCTGCGGGGCCTGATCCGCCGCGCCGGTGGCCACGCGAGTTCCGAGCTGGTGTGTGGTCCTCTGACCATGGACATCCGCAATGGCCGCGCCATTGTTGATGGCCAGGCCCTGGCGCTGACCAGCCACGAATACCGCGTGCTGGCCTACCTGATGCACCACCGCGACGAGGTGGTTTCGCGCAGCGACCTGGTGGAGCACATCTACGCCCAGGACTATGACCGCGACTCCAATACCGTCGAGGTCTTCATTGCCCGCCTGCGCAAGAAGCTGCCACCGGGCCTGATTGCCACCGTGCGCGGCCTGGGGTACCGCCTGACCGACGGCAGTTGACGGCATGCGCATGACGCCTTCCACCTGGCGCCAGTCGCTGCGCATCCGCCTGCTGGTGGGCACTTTGTTCTGGATCGCCGGCACGATTCTGGTGGCCGGATGGGGCTTAAGCACGCTGTTTCGCCAGCATGTGGAGGCCCAATTCCATGCCGAGTTGCGCACCCACCTGGACCAGCTCACCGCGCAGCTCTCGCTCGATGCGCAGGGCCGGGCGCAACTGGCCATGCCCCTGAGCGATCCGCGCTTTGGCCGGCCCTACTCTGGCTACTACTGGCAGGTCGATGCCATCGGGCCCACGGGCGCCAGCATCGCACCGGCCCAGCTGCGCTCCCGTTCGCTGTGGGACGTGGCACTGGCCGTGCCGGAGGATGCGCTGATCGAGGGCGACATGCATGTGCACCAGATCGCCGGCCCGCAGGGCAAGCGCTTGAGCGTGGTTGAGCGCAGCGTGCGCATCGACGACGGCCCGGATGGCAAACCCCACACCCTGCGCCTGCTGGCTGCCGCCGATGCCGAGCTGATGGCCGACCCGGTGAGCCGCTTCAACGGCGCACTGTGGCTGGCACTCGGCGTGCTGGGCGGTGGCCTGGTGCTGGCGGCGGTGGTGCAGGTGTCGGTTGGCCTGTTCCCCCTGCGCGCCATGCGCAAGGCCCTGACCCGGGTGCGCGCCGGTGAGACGCAGCGGCTGGAGGGCGACTTCCCGATCGAGGTGATGCCGCTAGTGGCCGAGTTCAACACCGTGCTGGCGCAAAACGCCGATGTGGTTGAGCGCGCCCGCACCCATGCCGGCAACCTGGCCCACGCGCTGAAGACGCCGTTGAGTGTGCTGGCCAATGCGGCACAGGCCAAGGAGCCCCAGGGCCCGGAGTTGGCCCGTCTGGTGCTGGAGCAAATTGGCGTGGCGCGCCGCCAGGTCGACTACCACCTGGCCCGCGCCCAGGCCGCCGCCGCCACCCGGGTGCCTGGCGCCAAAACCGTGCTGCTGCCGGTGGTTGAAGGCCTGGTGCGCGTCATGCAACGCATCCACGCGCAGCGCGAACTGGTTATCACCGTGCAACCCTGGCCGGCCGCGCTGGCGTTTCGCGGCGAGGCGCAGGACCTGCAGGAAATGCTGGGCAACCTGCTGGACAACGCCTGCAAGTGGGCGGCACACCGGGTGGAGATTCATGCCCAGACCGATGGCGCCACGGTGACCATTGCGCTGGATGACGATGGCCCCGGGCTGGACGCGCCGCAGCGCGAGGTGGTGCTGCGCCGCGGTGTGCGCGCCGACGAGCAGGTGCCGGGCTCCGGCCTGGGCCTGGCCATCGTCGATGACCTGGCGCGGCTCTATGGCGGCACGGTGGCGCTGCAGGACTCCCCACTGGGTGGCCTGCGCGCGGTGCTGACGCTGCCAGTTACCGGGTGAGTCCAGCCGTGCCTAGCGCG
>JAVBYK010000040.1 GCA_030824095.1 bacterium | reverse complement strand
TGGCGGTTCAGCTCCCTTTCGCCCCGGCGGGGGCGACAGGGCGGGGGGTGAGGGGGGAAATTGAAGCAAAGGAGAAGAAATCCAATGCTTAACAGTCTGATCACTTGGTCCGGCAACAACCGCTTCCTGGTCCTCCTGGCCACCCTGTTCATCGTGCTCGCTGGCATCTTTGCCGTGCTGCGCACACCGATCGACGCCCTGCCCGACCTGTCGGACGTGCAGGTCATCGTCTACACCGAATACCCCGGCCAGGCTCCGCAGGTGGTGGAGGACCAGGTCACCTACCCGCTGACGACCGCCATGCTGTCGGTGCCCAAATCCAAGGTGGTGCGGGGCTTCTCGTTCTTTGGCGCGTCCTTTGTCTACATCATCTTTGAAGATGGCACCGACATTTATTGGGCCCGCTCGCGGGTGCTGGAATACCTGAACTTTGCCTCGGGGCGCATGCCCAAGGGGATCACTCCACAGATCGGGCCCGACGCGACGGGCGTGGGCTGGGTCTACCAGTACGCACTGCTGGCCAAGGACAAGACGCTGGCCGAGCTGCGCAGCATCCAGGACTGGTATGTGCGCTACCAGCTGACCAAGGCACATGGCGTGGCCGAGGTGGCGTCCATTGGCGGCTTTGTGCAGACCTACCAGGTGACGGTGGACCCGGTCAAGCTGCGCGCCTACAACGTGCCGCTGATGAAGGTGGCGCAGGTGATTCGCGACTCCAACCGCGATGTGGGCGGTCGCGCCGTGGAGATGGCAGAGACCGAGTACATGGTGCGTGGCAAGGGCTATCTGCGCGGCAAGGCCGACATCGAGATGCTGGTCGTCAAGAGCGACAAGGGCACGCCGGTGCTGATCCGCGACATTGCCCGGGTCGAGCTGACGCCGGACGAGCGGCGGGGACTCACCGAGCTGAACGGCGAGGGCGAAGTGGTTTCCGGCATCGCCATGGCCCGCTATGGGCAGAACGCGCTGGAGGTGATCTCCAACCTGAAGACCAAGATCGCCGAAATCGGCCCCGGCCTGCCGGCCGGCGTGACGGTGGAGACGGTGTATGACCGCTCGGAGCTGATCCACCGCGCCATCCAGACCCTGCAGCGCACGCTGCTGGAAGAGTCGCTCATCGTGGCGGTGGTGTGCATGGTCTTTCTGCTGCATGTGCGCAGTGCGCTGGTCGCCATCCTGATGCTGCCGGTGGGCATTCTGATGGCCTTCATCGCCATGCGCCTCCTGGGCATGAGTTCCAACCTGATGAGCCTGGGCGGCATTGCCATTGCCATTGGCGCCATGATCGATGCGGCCATCGTGATGATCGAGAACGCCCACAAGCACCTGGAGCGGCTGCCGCCCCAGCACACCACCCGTGAGCGCTTCGACGCCATGCTGGCGGCCTGCAAGGAGGTGGGGCCGGCGCTGTTCTTCTCGCTGCTGATCATCACCGTGTCGTTCCTGCCCGTCTTCAGCCTGGAAGGGCAAGAGGGGCGGCTGTTCTCGCCGCTGGCCTATACCAAGACCTTCTCCATGGCCAGTGCGGCCCTGCTGTCGGTCACGCTGGTGCCGGTGCTGATGCTGGTCTTCATCCGCGGCAAGATCCTGCCCGAGGCCAGAAATCCGGTGAACCGCGCGCTGATCTGGGCCTACCGACCCATCATCACCGGCGTGATGCGATGGAAGAAGACCACCATCCTGGTTGCGCTGCTGGTACTGGCCGCGTCCTGGTACCCGGCCTCCCGCCTGGGCTCGGAGTTCATGCCCACGCTCAATGAAGGCAGCCTGCTCTACATGCCGACATCGCTGCCCGGCATGTCCATCACCAAGGCTGCCGAGTTGCTGCAGACGCAGGACAAGATCATCAAGAGCTTTCCCGAGGTAGCGTCGGTCTTCGGCAAGGCCGGGCGTGCCAACACGGCCACCGACCCGGCACCGACCGAGATGTTTGAGACCGTCATCAACCTCAAGCCCGAAAGCGAATGGCGCGCCGGCCTGACCACCGACAAGCTGATCGCCGAGATGGACAAGGCGCTGCAGTTCCCCGGTGTGGCGAACTCCTGGACCATGCCCATCAAGGCGCGCATCGACATGCTGTCCACCGGCATCCGCACACCCATCGGCATCAAGGTGTTCGGCAAGGATCTGGATGAAATGGAAAAGCTGGCCAAGCAAATCGAGACCGTGGTGAAGACCGTGCCCGGCACCAGCAGCGCCTTTGCCGAGCGCATCACCGGGGGCTTCTACCTGAACATCGAGCCGGACCGCGAGCAGCTGGCCCGCTATGGCCTGGCTGTGGGCGATCTGCTGGACGTGGTGGGCACGGCACTGGGTGGCGAAATGGTTACCACCACGGTAGAGGGGCGCGAGCGCTATGGCGTCACCGTGCGCTACCCGCGCGAACTGCGCAGCGACCCGCAGCAGATTGCCCGCGAGGTGCTGATCCCGACCATGGACGGCGCCATGGTGCCGCTGGGGCAACTGGCCCGTGTCGTGGTGGCCAAGGGCGCGCCCGGCATCCGCACCGAGAACGCGCTGCTGTCGGCCTACATCTATGTGGACATCCGCGACCGGGACATCGGTGGCTATGTGGCGGACGCCAAGAAAGCAGTGGCCGAGCAGGTGCAGTTTCCCAGTGGCTACTACGTGACCTGGAGTGGCCAGTTTGAATACATGGAGCGCGCGATGGAGAAGATGAAGGTGGTGATACCGGTCACGCTGCTGTCCATCTTCCTGCTGCTGTACCTGAACTTCCGGCGCATCACCGAGACGCTGATCGTCATGCTCTCGGTGCCGTTTGCGCTGGTGGGCGGCGTCTGGCTGATGTGGTGGCTGGGCTACAACCTGTCGGTGGCGGTGGCGGTGGGCTTCATCGCGCTGGCCGGGGTGGCAGCCGAGACCGGCGTCATCATGCTGATCTACCTGGACCACGCCTGGGAGGCCGCCAAGACGCAGTGCCGCGCCGTCGGCCGCCAGCCCGATGTGGGCGATCTCTATGCGGCGGTGATGGAAGGCGCGGTCGAGCGGGTGCGCCCCAAGATGATGACGGTGGTGGCCATCATGGCCGGCCTGCTGCCCATTCTGTGGGGCACCGGCACCGGCTCCGAAGTCATGAGCCGCATCGCCGCGCC
>JAVBYK010000150.1 GCA_030824095.1 bacterium | reverse complement strand
TTGCGGATGTCATTGGCGAGCTGTTGGGTGCGGGGGTTGAAGTTGGCCGGCAGGACCAGGAAGTCCTGCAGGCCGACGCCCATGCGCAGAGGGCCGTGGCGAAAGCTGGTGTGGCTTTGCGCCGAGTAGCGAATCAGCTCGGTCACCGGGCGGTTGGCGACCCACTGCAGGTCGGGCGTCATGACGGCGCGCATATTGGGCAGGTCGGGCTTGGCCGGGGTGGCGTCCAGCACCAGAATCCAGGGCCGGTTGTTGGGCTCCAGCGTCACCTGGTAGGACACCGCCTTGCCCTGCACCTCCAGATCGTCGGCGAGTTGCACACGCGCGGTGAACTGCGACTGCAGCGGCACCCAGTCGCGTCCATTGAAGGTGGAGAGCACTGGGCCGCGGAAGTACATGTCGTTCATCCGTGGGGGCTGTCCGTCAAACCGGATGCGCATGGCCACGCTGTCGTCCAGCGCCAGGCTGGCAATGGTTCCCACCTGCATGGTGCCCGAGAGGCCGCTGCGCCCGGCGGGCGTGTCACCCGGCATGCCCCACAACGGCGCAATCCGGGGAAACAGCACAAACAGCACCACCATGATGGGTGCGCCCAGCAAGGCCATCCAGGCTGCGGTCTTGGCGGCCTGCATCAGCGGCGGGCGTCCCACCGGCATGTGGCTGTTGACCAGGGCGGTGAGCAGGCCCATCAGGCCGATCAGCATGGCCAAGGCGGTGAGCAGGCTCTGCGAGAAGAAGAAGTTGGCCAGGAGGGTGAAAAAGCCCAGGAAGAAGATCACGAACGCATCCCGCCGGGTGCGCATCTCCAGCGTCTTGAGTGTGAGCAGCACCACGATGTAGGTCACGCCCGGGTCACGCCCCATCAGGGTTCGGTGGGTGTAGAACGTAGCGCCAGTGGCCAGCAGCAGCAGGCCCAGCAACCACCAACGGGACGGCAGGACAAAGCCCCGCACCGCCAGGTAGGCACGCCACATCAGGATGCCCGCAGCCATGGCGCTGCACCAGACGGGCAGGTTGTTGACTTGCGGGGCGATGATCCAGGCGATCACAGTCAGCAGGAACAGCGTGTCACGGGCCTCGCGCGGGAGGGTCTTGAGCACGTTGAGCATGCCGGCGGGGGCGGATGTCATGGTGCACCGTCCATCGCGTTGGGGTAGGCCAGCGCCAAGGCCTGCAGGCAGTTCTTGCGGTGCGCCTCGCCGCTGCCGGGGGCAATCTCCTGCCCTCCCAGGCGAAGGCCATACTGCAGCCCCTGTTTGTCGGCCTGCAGCACCCAGGCACACAGGCGCGAGAGGGCTTGCTCCAGCTTGTCCCCACCCGCGCTGGCACCGGCCAGACCGGTGTGCGCCAGATCCAGCCACAACTCAAAGCGCTGCACCTGCTGGGCGTCGCGGCTGACCAGTTCGTCGCTCTTGGCGGCCTTTTTCCAGACCACCAGCTTCAGCGGGTCGCCGCGGCGGTAGGCCCGCACACCGTCGAACTCGCCGGTGCTCTGGCGTTGCACAGTGGCCGCGCCGCCGGGGCGCGGTTCGCCGGGCGGCAGCGGCGGCGGGTGGGCTTCAGGGGCCGGGTAGACCAAGACCTTGGCGGCCGGGCGCCACACGGTCCAGACGCGGAAGGTGCCCAGCGGAAAGCGGGTCTCGGCGGTCAGCGCCGGCACCGGGTGCAGGCCCCGGCGCGGTGGCTGAAAGGCAATCTGCACCTTGGCACTGCCCTGGGCTGGCACATCGGTCCAGCTCCAGTGGTCGGTGCCCAGCACGGCCAGGCCGATGCCGTAGCGTGGCGTGCGCCGCTGGCTCAGGAGGTTGATGCCAATGGTGACGTTGGCCCCCGCAAATTGGGCGTCAGGTGCTATCAAATTCATAGTGATGCCGCGCAATGTGCCGTGGCACACGTGCATGCCCACGACGGCACTGCCGGTCAGCAGAAAGGTCAGTACATAGCCGAGGTTGAGCTGGTAGTTGATGGATGCCACCAGCAGCACCAGCAGGGTCAGGCCCAGCATGAAGCCTGGCGCTGTGGGCAGGATGTAGACGTTGCGCTGGGTCAGCAGGGTGCTGTCGCGCAAAGGTAGCCGCGCCTGCCACCAGCGCTGGAAGCGCCCCCTGACATGGGCCAGCGGGTGCAGTACCGGATTGGGCAGGGCCGCTTGCATGGGGATGGTGCGGGGGGGGTCAGGGCAGGGGCACGGCGGCGAGCATGGCACGCACTTGCTCCACGGAACCACGCCCGGAGTCTCCAACCGGGATCAGGCGGTGGGCAATGGTTTGCGGCAGCACGGCCTGCACGTCGTCCGGGGCCACGTAGTCGCGCCCACTCAAGAGCGCCTGGGCCTTGGCGGCCCGCACCACGGCAATGCCGGCACGCGGGCTGAGTCCCTGCAGAAACCACTGGCCGGAGCGGGTGGCGGCAATCAGGTCCTGCACATAGTCCAGCAGGGGTGCTGCGGCATGCACCGCCAGCACTTGGTTTTGCAACTGCTGCAGTTCGGAGAGCGACAGCAGCGCGGGCAGGCGCTCGACGATGTCGCGCCGGTCATGGCCGGACAGCAGCTCGCGCTCGGCCAGTCGATCAGGGTAGCCCAGCGAGATGCGCATCAGGAAGCGGTCCATCTGCGATTCCGGCAGCGCATAGGTGCCGAGCTGGTCCAGCGGGTTCTGTGTAGCAATCACGAAAAAGGGCTTGGGCAGGGCGCGCGTTTCTCCTTCGATGGTGACCTGCTTTTCCTCCATGGCTTCGAGCAGCGCGCTTTGTGTCTTGGGGCTGGCGCGGTTGATTTCGTCGGCCAGCAGCACCTGGGCAAAGATCGGGCCGGGGTGGAACACAAAGGCTTCCTTGCCGCGCTCATAAATGGAGACGCCGGAGAGGTCGCTGGGCATCAGGTCGGAGGTGAATTGCACCCGCGAGAACTGCAGTCCAAAGGTGCGGGCCAGGGCGTGGGCCAGCGTGGTCTTGCCCACGCCGGGCACGTCATCAATCAGCAGGTGACCGCCGGCCAACAGGCAGGCGACACAATCCTGGATCTGCGTCGGTTTGCCCACGATCACCGTGTTAAGCTGGTCCAGCAGGGATTTGAGTTTGTGTTGTACGTCCATGACAGGACGTTACCCGAAAATTT
>JAVBYK010000365.1 GCA_030824095.1 bacterium | reverse complement strand
GCCTGGAAGTCCGCCGAGCGGGCATTGAGTTGGGTTTCGAGGATGGGCATATGAGCGTCTCTTCTTTCAGGCGGTTTTGTCTTCTTGCAGCCCGAGCTGCTGTTTCATTTCATCACGGATCTTGAACTTCTGGATCTTGCCGGTCACGGTCATCGGGAACTCCGACACGAAGCGAATGTAGCGGGGGACCTTGTAGTGCGCAATCTGCCCCTTGCAGAAGGCGCGGATGGATTCTTCATCCAGTGTCTGGCCCGGGCGCACGATGATCCAGGCGCACAGCTCTTCGCCGTACTTCTGGTCGGGAATGCCGACTACCTGCACGTCCTGCACCTGGGGATGGCGGTACAGGAACTCCTCTACCTCACGCGGGTAGATGTTCTCACCGCCACGGATCACCATGTCCTTGATGCGACCGACGATGTTGACGTAGCCCTGCGCGTCCATGGTGGCGAGGTCGCCGGTGTGCATCCAGCCGTCGGCGTCAATGGCTTCGGCTGTCTTCTCCAGATCGCCCCAGTAGCCGTGCATCACCGAATAGCCCTGTGTACACAGCTCACCCGACTGGCCCACCGGCACCACGGCACCGCTCTCGGGGTCCACCACCTTGACCTGCAGGTGCGGCTGCACCTGACCTACGGTGGAGACGCGCCGCTCCAGCGGCGTAGTCGTGCTGCTCTGGCAGCTCACCGGGCTGGTTTCCGTCATGCCATAGGCAATGGTCACCTCGCCCATGTGCATCTCGCCGACGACCCGCTTCATCACCTCGATCGGACACGGGGAGCCGGCCATGATGCCGGTGCGTAGGCTGGACAGGTCGAATTCGGAAAAACGCGGGTGGTCCAGCTCGGCAATGAACATCGTAGGCACGCCGTGCAGGCCGGTGCAACGCTCGTCCTGCACCGTCTGCAGGACCGACAGGGCATCGAAGCCGTCATTCGGATACACGATGGTGGAGCCATGCGTGAGGCAAGCCAGATTGCCCAGCACCATGCCAAAGCAGTGGTACAGCGGCACCGGAATACACAGGCGGTCAGCGGGCGTGAGGCGCATGGCCTCGCCAATGAAGAAACCGTTGTTCAGGATGTTGCGATGCGTCAGCGTCGCTCCCTTGGGGAAACCGGTGGTGCCGCTGGTGAACTGGATGTTGATCGGCTGCGTTGCCTGCAGCGTCCTGGCGATGGTGGCGATGCGCGGGTCAGCAGCATTGCCATTGGCGAGCAGGGCGGAGAAGCGCATCACCCCGGTGCCCTCATCGGCCTGGCCGGGCTCGTCGATCCACACCACGGTGCGCAAAGCGGGCAGGCGGGCAGATTGCAGGGCGCCGGGCTGGGCGCTGGCCAACTCGGGCGCCAGTTCATGCAGCATGCCGAGGTAGTCGCTGGACTTGAAGCGGGGCATGGCGACCAGCGCCTTGCAGCCGACCTTGTTCAGCGCGTATTCCACTTCCGCCACGCGGTAGGCTGGGTTAATATTGACGAGGATCAGCCCGATCTTGGCGGTGGCCAGCTGCATCAGCACCCACTGGGCATTGTTGTGCGACCAGATGCCGATGCGTTCGCCCGGCTCCAGCCCCAGCCCCAGCAAGGCACTGGCCAATTGGTTGCTGGCAGCCTGCAACTCGCGGTAGGTGTAGCGCAGTTTCTGGTGGACGCTGACCAACGCCGGGTGGTCGGGTTGTCGCGCCACCATGGCATCGAAAAAATCGCCCAGCGTCTGCTCGATCAGCGGAACATCGGTCGCACCACGGGACAGGCTGCGGGTCAACAAGGGGGGGGCGGCAGGCGCGGTTGCCGGCTCAAAAGGCATCATGGCGTGGTCCAGTGGTGAAGGAAGTCCAGGGAACAAACTCTGTCGCGAAGGATAGTGCGCACGCTTTGCCGGCAGCAGACACCAAGGTTGCAAATTGCGCCAACTTTAGGCACAGTACGGTTTGTGCCAAACGTTTCCAACAACCGCTCTCCATCCCCACGCACTCCCGGCATTGCCGCAACGCCCATCGCCTTCGTGCAGGCCATCTTGCTGGCCTATGCCCGCTACGAGGTCCATCCGCATCGGGCACTCGAAAAGGCACAGATTGCGCCAGACCTGTTGGCAGACCCGCGCGCGCGCATCACCGCCCTGCAAATGGAACTGATCTCGGACGCGGCCATGCAGGAATTGGACGATGAAGCCCTAGGCTGGTTCGGCCGGCGCCTGCCGTGGGGCAGCTACGGCATGCTGGCGCGCGCATCCATCAGCGCTCCCACGCTGGGTGTGGCTCTGAAGCGCTGGTGCCGGCACCACGGGTTGCTCACGAACGACATCGCATTGAACCTGCAGGTGGCCGGTGGCAGCGCCAGCATCACCATTGCCGAGCGGGTGGATCTGGGCGCACTGCGCGAGTTCTGCCTGGTGTCGGTGCTGCGCAATGTCCACGGTCTGGCCTGCTGGCTGGTGGATTCGCGCATCGCGCTGCTGGGGGCGCAGTTTCCGTTTGCCCCGCCACCGCACCGGGCCGCCTACGCCGTGCTGTTCTCCGGGCCAACGCAGTTCGAGGCCGGCCCGGCCAGCATCCGCTTTGATGCGCAATACCTGAATCTGCCGCTGCGCCGCGACGAGAAGGCGCTGCGCCAGATGTTGCAGCACGCCCTGCCGCTGACTGTGCTGCAATACCGCCGCGACCGATTGCTGGTGCAGCGGGTGCGCCAGACCCTGGCCAGCCACGCCCAACAAACCCACAGCGCCGAGGCGCTGGCCGCCTTGCTGCACGTGTCGCCCCGCACGCTGCACCGCCAGCTCAAGGAAGAAGGCGCCACCCTGCAGGGCCTGAAGGACGAGGTGCGCCGCGCCCGCGCGGAAGAGTTGCTGCACCGTTCGGAGCGCCCGATCAAGCAGGTGGCGGAGGCCGCAGGCTTTCAAAACGAGAAGAGCTTTATCCGCGCCTTCAAGGGGTGGACTGGTCTGTCGCCGGCTGAATTTCGCAAGCAGTCTTTGCCATTGGCGTGATTTGTCCCTTTGGTGGCACACGCTACGCCAACACAGTTCATAGACTATGGGCCACCATGATTGCCATTGACGACACCACCACGATTGGCGACGCATTCCAGCGCGCCGCGCTGGCCTACGGCCCCAACAGCCTGCTGGCAGTTCC
>JAVBYK010000264.1 GCA_030824095.1 bacterium | reverse complement strand
ACGCGCGGATTCATCTCGATGACGATCATGCGGCCATCGACCGGGTTGATGGAGAACTGCACGTTCGAGCCACCGGTGTCCACGCCGATTTCGCGCAGCACAGCCAGCGAGGCGTTACGCAGGATCTGGTATTCCTTGTCGGTCAGCGTTTGCGCCGGGGCCACGGTGATGGAGTCGCCGGTGTGCACGCCCATGGGGTCTAGATTCTCGATGGAACAGACGATGATGCAGTTGTCAGCGGTGTCGCGCACCACTTCCATCTCGTACTCTTTCCAGCCGAGCAGCGATTCTTCGATCAGCAACTCGTTGGTGGGCGAGGCTTCCAGGCCGCGCTTGCAGATGACTTCAAACTCTTCTGGGTTGTAGGCAATGCCGCCGCCGGTGCCGCCCAGCGTGAAGCTGGGGCGAATGACGGTGGGGAACCCGACGGTCTTCTGGACAGCCCAGGCTTCTTCCATGCTGTGGGCAATGCCCGAGCGCGCGGAGCCCAGGCCGATCTTGGTCATGGCGTCCTTGAACTTCAGGCGGTCTTCGGCCTTGTCGATGGCTTCGGGCTTGGCGCCAATCAGTTCAACCTTGTATTTTTCCAGCACGCCGTGGTGCCACAGATCCAGCGCGCAATTCAGCGCGGTCTGGCCGCCCATGGTGGGCAGAATTGCATCGGGGCGCTCCTTGGCGATGATCTTCTCGACCGTCTGCCAGGTGATGGGCTCGATGTAAGTCACGTCCGCCGTGGCCGGGTCGGTCATGATCGTCGCCGGGTTGCTGTTGATCAGGATGACCTTGTAACCCTCTTCGCGCAGCGCCTTGCAGGCTTGCACGCCGGAGTAGTCGAACTCGCAGGCCTGGCCGATGATGATGGGGCCGGCGCCGATGATGAGGATGCTTTTAAGGTCGGTACGTTTTGGCATTTTTGGTGCTCTTTACTTTTCAATGAATTCAGTTTTTCTAGTTCAGACTGGCAGTGGCCAGCTTGGAGCCAAACCACACGAACAATCCGCCCACCGCGCCGGACAGGCTGCTGGTCAGGCGCTTGCGCCGGCTAAAGCCCTGGGCCAGTCGGGCCCCGGCAAAAATCAGGCCGAACAGGTACAACGCGCTGAACAGCATCAGGATGGTGCTCAGGATCAGGAAGGGAATGGCCGGCATGTCGTAGCTGGGGTCGATGAACTGCACAAAGAACGACAGCAAAAACAGAATCGCCTTGGGGTTCAGCAGGCTGATGACCAGCGCCCGCTTGAATGGGTGCGCCAGGTGCGCCGGCGTTTCCGGCACGGCCTGTGGCTGCGCTGCATCACGGCTGCGCCATTTCTGGATCGCGCCCCAGACCAGGTTCAGCCCCACCCAGCTCAGGTAGGCAGCCCCGGCGTATTTGACGACTATGAACAGCGCAGGGTGGGTTCGCAACAGGGTGCCAGCACCCAGCGCAGTCAGGGTCAACAGAACAGTGTCACCCACAAACACGCCGCAGGCGCCCTGCATGCCGGCCTTGACGCCACGGGCCGTGGCCACCGACAGCACGAACAGTGAATTCGGGCCTGGCAGCAGGATGATGCCAAACGCGCCAATCACGTATGTCCAGATATCGGTGACGCCGTAAAAGCTCATGCGCGCTGACCCTTGGCCGTTTCCATGGAACCGATGAATCGGTCAAACAGATAACCAATGTCGTGCGGGCCGGGCGAGGCTTCGGGGTGCCCCTGGAAGCAGAAGGCCGGCTTGTCGGTGCGCTCCAGGCCCTGCAGCGTGTTGTCAAACAGGCTGATGTGGGTGGCGCGCAGGTTGGCTGGCAGTGTCTTCTCATCCACCGCAAAACCGTGGTTCTGGCTGGTGATGGACACACGGCCGTTGTCCAGGTCCTTGACCGGGTGGTTGGCACCGTGGTGGCCAAACTTCATCTTGAAGGTCTTGGCGCCGGAGGCCAGCGCCATGATCTGGTGCCCCAGGCAGATGCCAAAGGTGGGCGTACCGGTCTCGATCAGCTCGGCAACGGCCTGGATGGCGTAGTCGCAGGGCTCCGGGTCGCCGGGGCCATTGCTCAGGAAGATGCCATCCGGCTGGTACTTCAGCACTTCGGCCGCGGGCGTTTGTGCAGGTACCACGGTGACCTTGCAGCCGCGCTGGGCCAACATGCGCAGAATGTTCTTCTTGACGCCAAAGTCATAGGCCACCACGTGGAAACGTGGCGCAGTCTGCTGGCCATATCCCGCACCAAGCGTCCATTCGGACTCGGTCCACTGGGTGGTGCCAGATTGGGTGACCACCTTGGCCAGATCCAGGCCGGACATGGCCGGCGCGGCCTTGGCCAGGGCAATGGCCTTGTCCACGGCGGCGGGCGTCACTGCCTCGCCGGCAGCCAGAGCCAGGATGCAGCCGTTTTGTGCGCCCTGGGTCCGCAACTGGCGTGTCAACTGCCTTGTGTCGATGTTGGCAATGGCCACGGTACCCGCTTGCACCAGATATTCACTGAGTGAGGCGGTACTGCGGAAGTTGGATGCCACCATGGGCAGATCACGGATGATCAAACCGGCGGCGTGAACCTTGTCCGACTCAATGTCTTCGGGGTTGGTGCCGTAGTTGCCAATGTGGGGGTAAGTGAGGGTTACGATCTGCTGGCAATAGCTGGGATCGGTCAGGATCTCCTGGTAGCCGGTCATGGACGTGTTGAACACGACCTCGCCGACCGTGGAGCCTGGCGCTCCAATGGAATTGCCAATATAGACCGTGCCGTCTGCGAGCGCCAAAATGGCGGGGGGGGTGGTTCCCTTGAGAGACAAAAGCACTGGGTTCTCCGACTAAGTTACGGGTACGCCCAAGCGTGCTCAAGAACGATTTCTTGGCTGCTGTTGTTGGTTGGGAAAGGTGCTTGAACTGCGCTTGGGACGGCTGTTTTCTGGAAAGCCTCCCATTATAGCGGCTGAGGCATTGCCTTCGGCCCGGTTGGGCGTATTCCCCTAAAGGCCAGCCAGGCTGCTGGCGTGCAGGCAAATCGCAGCCGCAGCCGCCACATTGAGCGACTCTTCCCCCCCGGGCTGGCCAATGCGCACGTTCACGCTGGCGCGCTCCATCAGTTCGGGGCACACGCCCTGCCCTTCATGGCCAAAGGCCCAGGCACAGGGCTGGGGCAGGCGCA
>JAVBYK010000407.1 GCA_030824095.1 bacterium | reverse complement strand
AACAGCATCACGATTTCCTCCAACCAAACGACGGACTTCTAGGGATTTTCAAGACCGCGAAGTTTAACCGCCCCGAAAAATGAAATAGACGGCCCCCACCAGACACAGCCCGGCCCAGAGGTAATCCAGCTTGAACGGCTCATTCATGTAGACGGTGGCAAATGGCACAAAGACGCTGAGTGTGATGACTTCCTGCACGATCTTGAGCTGCGCCACCGTGAACCCCGCCTGTTGGAAACCGATCCGGTTGCCGGGCACCTGCAGCAGGTATTCAAACAGCGCGATCCCCCAACTCACTACGGCTGCCATGTACCAGGGCGCCGTGGCCATGTTCTTGAGATGGCCATACCAGGCAAAAGTCATGAACACGTTGCTGGCGATCAGCAACAGAACCGTCTGTGCGGAATAGGGCAACTGGGATAGAAAACTCATAGCCTCGATTATCGGTTCGACCAATAAAAAGGCCCCGCGACCTGGGCTGCGGGGCCTCTCAAACGCCGGGAGCCCGGCAGTTAGTCTCAGGCGGCGACGCCGTTCTTCACCGTGGCGGCAGACTCGGTGTAGTCGCTGATCTTGTCAAAGTTCAGGTATTGGTACACCTTGTCGCTGGCAGCGGTGAGCACGCCCATGTCGGCCAGGTACTCTTCCTTGGTCGGAATGCGACCCAGCTTGGAGCAGATGGCGGCCAATTCGGCGGAACCCAGGTACACATTGCTGTCCTTGCCCAAACGGTTGGGGAAGTTGCGGGTGGAGGTGGAGAACACGGTAGCGCCCTGCTTCACCTGCGCCTGGTTGCCCATGCACAGGCTGCAGCCCGGCATTTCCATGCGGGCACCGGCACCACCCAGAATGCCGTAGTGGCCTTCGTCGCTCAACTGCTTGGCGTCCATCTTGGTCGGCGGCGCAATCCACAGCTTAACCGGGATGTCGCGCTTGCCTTCCATCAGCTTGGATGCGGCGCGGAAGTGACCGATATTGGTCATGCAGGAACCGATGAACACTTCGTCGATCTTGGTGCCGGCGACTTCGGCCAATGTCTTCACATCGTCCGGATCGTTGGGGCATGCCAGGATAGGTTCGTGGATGTCGGCCAGATCGATTTCAATGACGGCTGCGTAGTCCGCGTCGGCATCGCCCTTGAGCAACTGGGGATCATTCAGCCAGGCTTCCTGGGCGGCGATACGGCGCGCCAGGGTACGAGCATCGGAGTAACCATTGGCAATCATCCATTTCATCATGGTAATGTTGCTGTTGACGTACTCTTGAATCGGTTCCTTGTTCAGGTGCACGGTGCAACCGGCAGCGGAACGCTCGGCAGACGCGTCGGACAGCTCAAACGCCTGTTCCACCTTCAAATCCGGCAGACCTTCGATTTCGAGGATGCGGCCCGAGAAAATGTTCTTCTTGCCCTTCTTCTCGACCGTCAGCAGGCCGGCCTTGATCGCGTACAGCGGAATGGCGTTGACCAGGTCACGCAAGGTGATGCCGTTTTGCATCTTGCCCTTGAAGCGCACCAGCACAGACTCAGGCATATCCAAAGGCATGACACCGGTCGCGGCAGCAAACGCCACCAAGCCGGAACCGGCAGGGAAGCTGATGCCGATGGGGAAACGCGTGTGGCTGTCGCCACCGGTGCCGACGGTATCGGGCAACAGCAGACGGTTGAGCCAGGAGTGGATCACGCCGTCACCAGGACGCAGGGCCACGCCACCGCGGGTGCTGATGAACTCGGGCAGCTCGTGGTGCATCTTCACGTCCACAGGCTTGGGGTAGGCCGCCGTGTGGCAGAACGATTGCATCACCAGGTCGGCGCTGAAGCCCAGGCAAGCCAGGTCTTTCAGCTCGTCGCGTGTCATCGGGCCGGTGGTGTCTTGCGAACCAACCGAGGTCATCTTGGGTTCGCAGTAGGTACCAGGACGCACGCCCTGACCTTCGGGCAGACCGCAGGCGCGGCCAACCATCTTCTGCGCCAGACTGAAACCTTTCTTGGTATCCACCGGGTTCTGCGGCAGGCGGAACAGGGTGGAAGGCTTCAGACCCAGGGCTTCACGGGCCTTGGCAGTCAGGCCACGGCCGATGATCAGCGGGATACGGCCACCGGCGCGCACTTCGTCAAACAGCACATCGCTCTTGACCTGGAAGGAAGCGATTTCCTTGCCATCCTTGAAGGCCTTGCCGTCATAAGGACGCAGTTCAACCACGTCACCCATGTTCATCTGGTTCACATCCAGCTCGATGGGCAGAGCGCCGGCATCTTCCATGGTGTTGTAGAAGATGGGAGCAATTTTGGTGCCCAAACAGACGCCACCGAAACGCTTGTTCGGAACGTAAGGAATGTCTTCGCCAGTGAACCACAGGACGGAGTTGGTGGCGGACTTGCGGCTGGAGCCGGTACCAACCACGTCACCGACGTAGGCCACCAGGTTGCCACGGGCGCGCAGGTCTTCGATGAACTTGACCGGGCCGCGCTTGCCATCTTCCTCGGGCGTGATGCCGTCGCGCTTGTTCTTCAGCATGGCCAAGGCGTGCAGCGGGATGTCGGGGCGGCTCCAGGCGTCGGGCGCGGGAGACAGGTCGTCGGTGTTGGTCTCGCCGGTCACCTTCAGGATGGTGACGGTAATGCTTTGGGGCACTTCGGGGCGGCTGGTGAACCACTCCGCATCAGCCCAGCTTTGCAGCACGGCTTTGGCAAAGGTGTTGCCCTTGTCGGCCTTTTCCTTGACATCATGGAACTGGTCGAACATCAGCAGGGTTTTCTTCAGGCCTTCAGCGGCTTCCTTGGCCACGGCAGCATCGTCCAGCAGATCCACCATGGGGCTGATGTTGTAACCGCCCAGCATGGTGCCCAGCAGTTCGGTCGCCCGCGCGCGGCTGATCAGTGCGCACTTTTCGGTGCCGTGGGCCACGGCGGCGAGGTAGCTGGCCTTGACCTTGGCAGCATCGTCCACACCGGCAGGCACGCGGTGTGTGATCAGATCCACTAGCGTGGCTTCTTCGCCTGCGGGGGGCGATTTCAGGAGCTCAATCAACTCGGCGGTCTGCTTGGCAGACAGAGGCAGTGGCGGAATGCCCAATGCAGCGCGTTCGGCCACATGGTCACGGTAACTCTTCAACATCGTTCTCACTCCTTCAAAAATAAG
>JAVBYK010000151.1 GCA_030824095.1 bacterium | reverse complement strand
ACCCAGCTTGCGCAGCGATGCCAGCACCGGCTTGGTCAGCTCCTCGTCGTACAGCGGCAGGATGCGGTCCTGCGCCTCGACCACGGTGACGTCGCTACCCAGCTTGCGGTAGACCAGCCCCAGCTCCAGGCCGATATACCCGGCACCAACCACCACCAGCTTCTTCGGGATAGCGTCGGGTGACAGGGCCTGCTTGCTGGAAATGACGCGCCCGCCAAACGGCATGCCGGGCAAGCCCAGCTCCACCGAACCGCTGGCCAGCAACAGGTGCTCGCCCTGGATGCGCATGGGCGGCACATCCGGCCGGTCGGACAGAACATCCACGGTCTTGCCGTCCACGATCTGCGCCCAGCCCTTGACCACGCGCACGCCATGCTTCTTCAGCAGCGCACCCACGCCGCCGGTGAGGCGAGCCACGATGCCGTCCTTCCAGCGCACGGTCTGCGCGATGTCGATGCGTGCCGACTCCACGTGGATGCCCAGCGTGCTGTCACCCATGAAGTGGTGGGCCTGGTGGTAGGCCTCGGCTGCGTGGATCAGCGCCTTGCTGGGGATGCAGCCGATGTTCAGGCAGGTGCCGCCCAGCTGCTCGCCTTCCACCAGTGTGGTGGCGATGCCGAGTTGCGCGGCGCGGATGGCAGCCACATAGCCACCGGGACCACAGCCGATGATGAGCAGTGTTGTCTTGTGAGAATCCATGGCTTACTCCACAAACAGGGTGGCCGGACACTCCAGGTAGCCACGTATCAATTGCACAAACTCGGCGGCATGCATGCCGTCCACGACGCGGTGGTCGAAGCTGGAAGACAGGTTCATCATCTGCCGCGCTACGACCGCACCGTTGCGGATCATCGGGCGCTCCACCAGGCGGTTGACGCCGACGATGGCCACCTCGGGGTGGTTGATCACCGGCGTGGTGACAATGCCGCCCAAGGCTCCCAGGCTGGTAATGGTGATGGTCGAGCCGCTCAGCTCATCGCGCGATGCCTTGCCAGAGCGCGCGGCCTCGGCCAGGCGCACCACCTCGTTGGCGCAGGCCCACAGGTCCAGCGTCTCGGCGTGGCGCACCACGGGCACCATCAGGCCGCCCTCGGTCTGCGTGGCAATGCCGAGGTGCACGGCGCCATAGCGCGTAGCCACGGCCGCGTCGTCGTCGTAACGGGCGTTGATCTGTGGATGCGCGCGCACCGCCAGCACCACGGCGCGGGCGATGAAGGGCAGCACCGTCAGGCGGCCACGGGTCTTGCCGTGCTGCGCGTTCAGGCGCGTGCGCAGGGCCTCCAGCTCGGTCATGTCCACTTCTTCGACATAGGTGAAGTGCGGAATGCGGCGCTTGGACTCCTGCATCTTCTGCGCGATCTTGCGGCGCAGCCCGATGACCGGCACGGTTTCCTCGTCCACGCGTTGGGCGTAGCGCTGATCCATGGAGCCACCGGCCTGAGCCTGGCTGGCGCGCTGGGCGTAGGCCTGCAGGTCTTCGTGCGTGATGCGCCCGCCCATGCCGGTGCCGGGCACAAATTGCAGCTCCACACCCAGGTCCCAGGCCTGGCGGCGCACGGACGGCGAGGCAATCGGTTTGTCGCCGGGTGCCCGCACCAAGGCCACCGGGGCTTTGCCATTGCCGTTGCCGTTGCCATGGCGCGCAGGTGCGGCCTGCGATGCAGGCACCGAAGCGGCTGCGGCAGCGGGCGCTGCGGCGACCTTGGCAGGTTCCACTGCAACGGGTTTTGCTTCTGTTTTGATAGCTGCCTGCGCAGTATTTGCGAGGGCTGGAGCCGATTCTGGCTTGTAATTACCTGGCCCATCCACCTCGATACGGATGACCTCCGAACCCACCGCCATGACCTGACCGACGGTGCCACCCAGGGCCAGCACCTTGCCGGCCACGCTGGAGGGGATCTCCACCGTGGCCTTGTCGGTCATCACATCGGCCAGGATCTGGTCCTCGGCCACCATGTCGCCGACCTGCACGTGCCAGGCGACCAACTCCACTTCTGCAATGCCTTCGCCGATGTCCGGCATCTTGATTACGTGAATACCCATCATGCCTCCATCGCGCGCTTGAACGCTTCAGCGACCCGCTTGGGGCCCGGAAAATAGTCCCACTCCTGGGCGTGCGGGTAGGGGGTGTCCCAACCCGCCACCCGCTCGATGGGAGCCTCCAGGTGGTAGAAACAATGCTCTTGCACCAGCGACACCAGTTCGGCACCAAAGCCGCTGGTGCGCGTGGCCTCATGCACCACCACACAGCGGCCGGTCTTCTTGACCGAGGCCACAATCGTCTCCAGGTCCAGCGGCCAGATGGAACGCAGGTCGATGATCTCCGCATCCACGCCGCTCGCCTGGGCGGCGGCTTCGCAGACGTAGACCATGGTCCCGTAGGCCAGCACGGTGAGTGCGTGGCCAGGGCGGAACACGGCGGCCTTGTCCAGCGGCACGGTGTAGTAGCCCTCGGGCACATGGCCCATGGGATGCTTGGACCAGGGAACGACCGGTTTGTCGTGGTGGCCGTCGAACGGGCCGTTGTACAGGCGCTTGGGCTCCAGAAAGATCACCGGGTCGTCGTTCTCGATGGAGGCGATCAACAGGCCCTTGGCGTCATACGGGTTGGACGGCATGACCGTGCGCAGACCGCAGACCTGGGTGAACATGGCCTCGGGGCTCTGACTGTGGGTCTGGCCACCGTAAATGCCGCCGCCGCAGGGCATGCGGATGGTGATGGGGCAGGTGAAGTCCCCTGCCGAGCGGTAGCGCAAACGCGCCGCTTCCGACACGATCTGGTCGGAGGCCGGGTAGAAGTAATCCGCAAACTGGATTTCCACCACCGGACGCAGTCCGTAAGCGCCCATGCCCACCGCCGTGCCGACGATGCCACCTTCGGAGATGGGGGCATCGAACACGCGCGAGGTGCCGTATTTCTTTTGCAGGCCTTCGGTGCAGCGGAACACACCGCCGAAGTAGCCCACGTCCTGGCCGTAGACGACCACGTTGTCGTCGCGCTCCATCATCACGTCCATGGCGCTGCGTAGAGCCTGGATCATGGTCATGGGAGAGCTTGTCGCTCCCCCGCTATTGTTTTCATTGCTCATGATCAGATTCCCAACTCCTGCCGCTGCCGGCGCAGGTGCGCGGGCATTTCCTTGTA
>JAVBYK010000373.1 GCA_030824095.1 bacterium | reverse complement strand
GCTGGCCCATCTTGGGACTGGCCAATGGGGTCGAGCAAAAGCCCAGCAAGTTCGGCAGCCCCGGCATTCCCATGTACGGCTACAACGTCAAGCTGATGGACGATGCCGGCGAGGAACTGGTGGGCGGCGACAAGAAGGGCGTCGTCATGGTCGAAGGCCCGCTGCCTCCCGGCTGCATGCAGACCATCTGGCGGGACGATGACCGTTTTGTCAAAACCTATTGGCAGAAACTCAACGGAAAGTACATCTACAGCACCTTCGACTGGGGCGTGCGCGATGCCGATGGCTACTTCTTCATCCTGGGTCGCACCGATGACGTGATCAACGTTGCCGGCCACCGCCTGGGCACCCGCGAGATCGAGGAGGCCATCTCCAGCCACCCGAACATCTCCGAGGTGGCTGTGGTGGGCGTGGCTGACGAGCTCAAGGGTCAGGTGGCCGTGGCCTTTGCCGTGGTCAAGGATGCCAGCGGCCTGGTCGACGATGCCGCCCGTGCCAAGCTGGAAGCTGAAGTGATGAAGGTGGTGGACAACACCATCGGCGCGGTGGGCCGCCCGGCGCGCGTGCGCTTTGTGTCGGTTCTGCCCAAGACCCGCAGCGGCAAGCTGCTGCGCCGCGCCATTCAGGCGGTGTGCGAAGGGCGTGACGCTGGCGACCTCACCACCATGGAAGACCCGGCCGCACTGCAGCAGATCAAGGATCTGGTGAAGTAGGCGCCCAGCCGCTTAGGCGCTGGAGTCACCCTGGTAGAAGCAACGCGCGCAGACCTGCTGGTAGCGCGTGTTGCCACCAATGTGAATCTGTGCCCCGGTCAGCACACGCTGACCCGCGTCGTCCAGGCGCACCTGCATGGTGGCCTTGCGGCCGCATGCGCAGATGGTCTTGATTTCCTCGATGTCATCGGCCAGCGTCAGCAATTGCGCTGCGCCCGGGAACGCGTTGCCCTGGAAGTCGGAGCGGATGCCAAAGCAGATCACGGGCAGGTTGGCGACGTTGGCCAGGCGGTGCAGCTGGCGTACCTGATCGGGTGTGAGGAACTGCGCCTCGTCGATCAGCACACAGGCCAGATTGGTGTGAGCCTGCAGCAGGTTCCAGAAATCGGTGGTTACATCAAAGGTTTCAGCCTGGCGTGACAGCCCCAGGCGCGAGGCGATGCGGCCCACACCGCTGCGGTCATCGATGCGGGCAGTGAACAGCAGCACCTGCTGGCCATGCTCCTCGTAGTTGTAGGCAATCTGCAATAGCGAGGTGGACTTGCCGGCGTTCATGGCCGAGTAGCGGAAAAACAGTTTTGCCATGGTTGCTATAGATTCAGTAGCTAAATATGCCCATTTGACGAGGGCTAGGGCCGGTTTTCGTCAATAACGGTGTCGCGCTCGAAGAGTTCCACGGCGGTCTTGGCCACCTGCAGCGTGTCGTAGTACGCATAGGCCCCCACGCCGACCGCGCCCAGGATCGGCACAAAACGGGACGCGCTCTTGGTCAGCACCGCCTTGGACACCTGCACACCCACTTGCTGGGCAATGTTCTGCAATACCCTGAGCGACGTCTGGCGAACCACCACCCGCTCGCCTACACGCACCACCACGTCGCGGAACAACTGGGCCGAGACATGCTTGAACAGGCAGTAAATCATCTGCTCACGCCCCAGCGTTTTGCGCTGGCCGTAGACGGCGGCGATGTCGGACACCATCTGGGCCTGCAGCTTCCACACACCCACCAGCTCGGGCAGCACGGTCAGCCAGCCCAGAAAGCCCGGCGGCAGCGACAGCGAACCCGACACCACGCTGGCCGTGCGCGCCGCGGTGCGGGCAATGGCGTGGGCGCGTTCGGACGGGTGCTCGCCCACGGGCTCGGTGCTGTCGGGCACCTGCAGCACCAGGGCCAGCACGGCATCGGTCAGCTTGCTGCTGTTGTTGGCGCCGTCGGCGACAGAGGGAGTGGTCATGGGGGCTGGCGTGCGCTGGGGTCAGACGATGTCGACCACATGCAGGCCGTAGAGGCCGCTGCGGCGGTCGGCAAAGTAGCGTTCCAGCGTTTCCTTGACGGTGCGAAAGGCAATTTCGTCCCAGGGGATTTCGTCTTCGGCAAAGAGGCGGGCCTCAATGGTTTCGAAGCCCGGCGCGAAGTGTTCACTGAGCAGTTTGGCCCGGTAGAACAGGTGGACCTGGCCGACGCGGGTCACGTTGAGCAGGCTGAACAGGCCCTGCAGCTCGAACTGGGCACCGGCTTCCTCGTCGGTCTCGCGGGCGGCGCCTTCGGCCGTGGTCTCACCCAACTCCATGAAGCCGGCCGGCAGGGTCCACTTGCCCCAGCGTGGCTCGATGTTGCGCTTGCACAGCAGCACCTTGTCACCCCAGTGGGGCACTGTGCCGACCACGTTCAGCGGGTTTTCATAATGGATGGTGGCGCACTGCGTGCAGATGGCCCGTTCCTTGGTGTCGCCGTCGTCGGGCAGGCGGTAGACCACGGCGCTGCCGCACTCTTTGCAATGTTTGATGGGACTGCGCAGCATGGATGGAGAGTTGTTCAACCTTTGGTGATCACGCCGCAGGCAAGGCGGGGGCCGGAGTTGCCGGTCGGCTGGGTCTTGAAGTCGTCGGGGTCGCGGTGAACAATCAGGCCGCGGCCCACGACGTCGGTCGTTCCCTGGCCCACTGTGAGGGTGGTGGAGGTGTAGCTGAAACGGGCCACGCCATTGGCATCGGCCTTCAGGCTGGCCAGGTCGCCGGTGTGGTGTTCGCTGTGGTCATGGGCGCCATGGGCCTTGGCCGTGGGGTTGAAGTGGCCGCCGGTGCTCATGCCGTCGCCACTGGAGCAGTCGCCTTTTTCGTGGATGTGAAAGCCGTGCTCACTGTTGGGTGCCAGGCCACGCACCTCTCCGGCCACCTGCACGGCATTCCCGCGGGTGGAGAAGGTCACTTCACCGGTTACGGTGTTGCCCTTGGTGGCCACCAGTTGCGCTGTGACAGCCGGCCCCGTGGGGTTGCTGGCGCAGGCGCACACCAGAATCGCGGCAGAAAGCGGTACGCAAAGCTTGATCATCATGGGACGTCCTCTCAAAGTGGTGAAGGGTGATGGGAGCAGTCGCAGTATTCCACGATATCAGGCAACGGGTCAGCGTGCGCGCACAGTAAGGCTTTGTGTGGCCCGACCGATCAG
>JAVBYK010000486.1 GCA_030824095.1 bacterium | reverse complement strand
GCCGGCAGCGCATCGGCATCGCACAGGGCAATCCAGTGCTTGATGGTGGTGCAGCGGCTGTGCACGGCCTTGATGATGGGCAGGAAGGTCATGTCGAAGCACATGACCTGGTCTTCCGCGTGGTTGGCGATCCAGACAATCTGGTCGGGATGCAGGCGCGGGTTGAGCGTGTGCAGAACGCGCCCGGTTCCACTCACACCGAAATACAGCTCCAGGTGGCGGTAGCCATTCCAGGCCAGTGTGGCCACGCGGTCACTGAACGCCAGATTCAGCTTGTCCAGTGCATTGGCAATCTTGCGTGAACGCTGTGCAACGTCCTTGTAGGTATAGCGGTGGATGTCGCCTTCCACGCGGCGCGAAACCACTTCGGCTTCGCCATGGTGCCTTTCGGCAAATTCGATCAACGACGAGATCAGCAGTTGCTGGCTTTGCATCAACCCTAGCATGGGTACTCCTTGAGGTTACGGTAATGGAACTGGATCATAGTAGTTTGTTGGATTGCGGGAAGGGGGATCTGAAGCCTGTGCGACAGGTGCTATTTGGTGAATTTCTCACCCGGACTGACAATGGTCAACCCCACGTAACGCGAGCCCTGGCGCGATTCCTTGCTGAATCCCACCGAAAAGCCCCCCATGTCCAGACGCTTCATGCTGGTCATGGCATCCACAAACCTCTTGCGACTGAGGTCTTTGCCTGCTAGGCGCAGCCCCTCCACCAGCACCTTGGCGTTGATATAACTCTCAAAACCCAAAAATGACAGGTTGGTGAAACCACTCTTCTGCATGGCGGCACGGTATTCACGCGCCAGTGGATGCGTCACATCCCACGGAAACGGCACCACCGTGGTCACCACCACGCCAACCCCGTCCTTGCCCAGTGCGCGCAGAGTTGCCTGGTTGCCCATGACCGACAGGGTGTAGAACTGCATGCCCTTGCGAACCTTGTTGTAGGCTTTGATGAAGCTCACCGTCGGCGCGCCGGCGGTGATCATCACGATCACCTCGGGTCGGCTGTCATGCAGCGCCGCCACAGCCTTGTCGGTGTCCGAGGCATTCTGCTCAATCGGGGCATTGGCATAGACCTTCATGCCACGTTTCTCCAACGCCTTTTCCACCCCCGCCAGACCGTCCTTGCCAAAGCCGTTGTTGCTCCACAGCACG
This sequence comes from bacterium, assembly GCA_030824095.1. Classification (GTDB taxonomy): domain Bacteria; phylum Pseudomonadota; class Gammaproteobacteria; order Burkholderiales; family Burkholderiaceae_C; genus Allorhodoferax. The sequence continues at coordinate 2,010 of JAVBYK010000486.1, read as the reverse complement.
GCGATGCGCTGGGTGCCGAGCGTGGTCAGGTGCTGCACGATCTTCTCCGCCTCATCCCCATAGCTGGCGCGAATGTTGAAAACGTGGTTGATCGGAGGTACGCGCATCAGGTCCGCGCCGGTAAATGGGGCAATCAGGGGCAGCGGCGGATTGGCTTTTTCCAGCAACGGCAGCACCGCCGCCACGTTGGAGGTGCCGGTCATGTTCATCAGTGCAAACACCGGCTCCTTGTCGAGCATGTGCTTGACCACCTTGACGGTGTTGTCCACCACATAGCCATCGTCGATGACCAGCATGCGCAGCTTGCGGCCATGGACGCCGCCTTTGTCGTTGACACCATCGAAATAGGCTTTGGTGGCATTCAGAATGTCCGGCGCCAGATCAGCCAGCGGCCCGGTCAGTGGCGAGGGTTGCCCGATCAGGACTTCCGTGTCCGTCACTCCCGCCTCGGTGGCCTGTGCCACCGGCAGTGCAAGGCCCAACGCCAGCGCCATTCCTGCCAACAGCAAACGTGCATGCATACCCATGGTGTCTCCAATATATTTTTTATGCGCCGTCCGGTATCCACGGCGGCGCCCAGTCTGCCCGGTGTGAAGCGGGCAGGCAAATGGTGTCGTCGCGACGACACCGGCCAGGCCTATTGCTGCGCGATGACGGGCAGGGTCAGCGTGGCGTCAAACACCAGTTTGCGGGGCCAGGGTTGCCAGTTCGTGCCCAGCGCCGCATGGTTGGGATTGCCGGTGCGGGCAAAGGCCGCCAGACTGGCCATCATGGACGCCGAAAGGGCCAGGCGGCCGGGCTTGTTGGCCGTGCTGTTGACGGCATTGGAAAACACCGACGGTCCAAAGTTGCCAAACAGGAACGGCAGGTCAAACGCATGGGCCGCGCCATAGACCTCGTTCCAGGGGAAAGGTTCCTGCGCCCAGTTGAACTGGTAGTGCCAGACCTTACCCGCTTGCTGTGTGACCAGAGTGTTCAACACGTTGTCGCGGCTGGGCGACATGAACACATTGCCCAGCAACGCCGTCTTGGCGTTGTAGCCCGTCACCGGCGTGGTCACCGGCAAATACGACGCATCCAGAATGTCCGCCGAGGTCAGGCTGGTCGGCGCGTCCGGGTTGAAGCCGGCCATGAGTTTGAAGCGATCCGCATCGCTGATCTTCAGGCCATTCTTGCCACCCAGCAGGGTCAGAAACGGCGCAAACAGCTTGCCCTCCTCGGCGGTATTGCCCGCCAGCACCGGAACCTTGTTGTAGTTGCCGGCGGCCATCGCAGCAATCGGGTCAGTGGGCAGCACCGCGCCATCGGGAATGGGCCCCGATCCGGTCAGCCCGTTGAGCAATAGCGTGGAAAGTACCGTGCTACCGGACTTGGAACGCAAATAGTCGGCAATCTGTGCGCTGGTCTGGGTGGCGATGTAGGTCGTTGCGGTCGCCGTGTCGGTGGCCTTGCCGTCGGCAATCAGCAGCTTGCCCAGCAGCGCATTGGCCTGCGCCAGATAGGTGCTTGCCGGGTTCAATGTGGGCAGCATGCCGGCTGGCAGATTGCTGGCCAGTGAAATGCCGCCGCTGATGGGCACCGCCTTGTGGAACAGGCCGGCCGCCAGGGGCGACGCCATCAGCGCCCAGGTGTTGATGGCGCCGGCGGACTGCCCCATCAGGGTCACATTGTCCTGGGCACCGCCGAACGCAGTGGCGTTCTTCTTCACGAACTTCAGCGCCTGGATGATGTCCAGCAGCGCGAAGTTGCCCGAGTCTTCCGCCGGGTTGCTGCCGGTCTTGAGCTGGGGCAGGTTCATGAAGCCCAGCACCCCCACACGGTAATTGGTAGTCACTACCACGGCATTGGCCGCGCGCGCCAGCGCGGCGCCGTCGTACACCGGGTCGGCGGTGTAGCCGGAAACATTGCTGCCGCCATAGACAAACACGATGACCGGCAGGTTGCCGCTGTCGTTCGCCGGGCGCCAGACGTTCAGCGTGAGGCAGTCTTCACTGCCCACCGGCGTGTTCA
>JAVBYK010000087.1 GCA_030824095.1 bacterium | reverse complement strand
TCGGCAATCGAGAAGTCCGCCAGCGCCTGCTCGTAATACGCATTGATCTTGGGCTGGGCCAGCACGTTCCAGACATGCCGGCCTGAATCGGTCATCCGGATCAGGCGCGCACGCCGGTCTCGGTCATCGGGCGCGATGGTGACGTGCCCATCGCGCTCCATGCGGCTGATGAGGCCGGAGAGATTCTGGCGGCTCACCAACAGGTAGCGCGCCAGGTCGCCCACGCTCATTCCGCCTTCGACCTTGGGCCGCGACAAGGCTCCCAAGACCGCCCACTGTTGCGTCGTCAGTCCCTCCTGCTCAACCGCCTTGGTGCCGGTTTTGTGCAACATATTGGTACATTGATACAAACGGAAGAACATGCGGTTGGCCAGCTCTATTCGCGCTGCATCATTGTTTGTACTAGGGTTTTCCATAAGTTTTCACCAAAAATAAATCTTGCACCGGGTATACGGTCTTGGTAATATACGTCAATACATTGTCATATATCGGTTTTAGCCCGATTCCAATTGCACAAGCATACCAACCAGTAACCAAGGAGTAGAACATGGGCAAGTTTGACGGAAAGACCATCATCGTGACCGGTGGTGGTGGCGGCATCGGCGGGGCCACTTGCCAGCGCCTGGCGCGTGAAGGTGCCAAGGTGGCGGTGTTCGACATGAACCTGGAGGCCGCCCAGAAGGTGGTCGACGCGATCAAGGCCGCTGGCGGCACCGCAGCCGCCTTCCAGTGCGACATCACCAGCCGCGAGCAGGTTGACGCCGCCGTGGCCGCCACCATCGCCCAGCTGGGCCCCATTGACGTGCTGGTGAACAACGCCGGCTGGGACGTGTTCAAGCCCTTCACCAAGACCGTCCCCGCCGAGTGGGACAAGCTGATCGCCATCAACCTGACCGGCGCGCTGCACATGCACCACGCCGTGTTGCCCGGCATGGTGGAGCGCAAGACCGGCCGCATCGTCAACGTGGCCTCCGATGCGGCGCGTGGCGGCTCCTCCGGCGAAGCCGTGTACTCCGCCTGCAAGGGTGGTCTGGTGGCCCTGTCCAAGACCCTGGCCCGCGAACACGCTCGCCAGGGCATCACCGTGAACGTGGTCTGCCCTGGCCCCACCGACACCGCACTGCTGGCCGGTGTGGCCGAAGGCGCCCGTGACCCCGCCAAGCTGATCGAAGCCTTCAAGAGCGCCATTCCCCTGGGCCGCCTGGGCCAGCCCGACGACCTGGCCGGCGCGATTGCCTTCTTCGCCAGCGACGACGCCTCCTTCATCACCGGCCAGGTCATCTCCGTCTCCGGCGGCTTGACCATGCACGGCTAAACCCTTTTTCCACTCATCAGGAATCACCATGAACTTTGAAGACATCCTCTACGAAAACCGCAACGGCGTGGCCTGGATCACGATCAACCGTGCCGACAAGATGAACGCCTTTCGCGGGCAGACCTGCGACGAGATCATCCGTGCCCTGAACAAGGCCGGCTACGACAAAGAAGTCGGTGCCATCGTTTTGGCCGGCGCTGGCGACCGGGCTTTTTGCACGGGTGGCGACCAGTCTGCCCACAACGGCAACTACGACGGCCGCGGCACCATCGGCCTGCCGATGGAAGAGCTGCACACCGCCATCCGCGACGTGCCCAAGCCCGTGATTGCCCGCGTGCAGGGCTTTGCGATTGGCGGCGGCAATGTGCTGGCCACCATCTGCGATCTGACCATCTGCTCCGACAAGGCCCAGTTCGGCCAGGTTGGCCCCAAGATGGGTTCGGTCGACCCCGGCTACGGCACGGCCTTCCTGGCCCGCGTGGTGGGCGAGAAGAAGGCCCGCGAGATCTGGTACCTGAACCGCCGCTACAGCGGTGCCGAGGCCGTGGCCATGGGCCTGGCCAACTTCTGCTTCCCGCACGACCAGCTCGACGCCGAAGTGCAGAAGATCGGCGAGGAATTGTGCGAGCGCAGCCCCACCGCCCTGGCCATTGCCAAGCGCAGCTTCAACGCCGACACCGCCCACCAGGCGGGCATCGCCGGCCTGGGCATGTACGCACTCAAGCTGTACTACGACACGGAAGAGTCGCGCGAAGGCGTCAATGCGCTCAAGGACAAGCGCAAGCCCGAATTCCGCAAGTACGCCAAGTAAGTCCAGCGCAGGAGACAAGAGATGAATCCGAACCCCTATATCGATGAAGACTTGCAGGCGCTGGCTGAAACCGCCCGCCGCTTTGCCGAGGAGCGCGTCAAGCCCGGTTTCCTGGAGCGTGACAAGACCCGCGTGTTCGACCGTGCCTTGCTGCGCGAGATGGGTGCACTCGGGTTCATCTGCCCCGAGCTGCCCGAGCAGTTCGGCGGTCTGGGCATGGGTTGCCTGGCCGCAGGCGTGATCCACGAGGAGATTGCCCGTGCCGACCTGAGTTTCTCCTACCTGAATCTGCTGGCCTCGCTCAACAGCCAGATCCTGTCCAAGTACGGCAATCCCGAGATCGTCGGCCCCTGGCTGAAGAAGATCGTCCAGGGCGAGGCCATCTGCGCCATCGCCTTGACCGAGCCGCGCGGTGGGTCGGATGCCGCCAACCTGCGGCTGAAGATCGACCGCGATGGTGACTTCTACGTCATCAACGGCGAAAAGACCTCCATCTCCGCCGCCGACCAGGCCGACATCACCGTGGTGTTTGGCCGCACCGGCACACCGGAGTCGGGCGCCCACGGCGTCACCGCATTGCTGGTACCGATGAACACCCCCGGCGTCACCACCAACCGCTTCGATTGCCATGGGCAACGCGCCATTGGCCGCGGCTCCATCTTCTTCGAGAACGTGCGCGTTCCCGTCAGCCACCGCCTGGGCGACGAGAACAAGGGCTTTGTGCAGGTCATGCACGGCTTTGACTTTTCGCGCTCGCTGATTGGCCTGCAGTGCCTGTCGGTGGCACGTGTGGCACTGGAAGAAACCTGGCAGTACATCACCGAGCGCCAGGCCTTTGGCCAGCCACTGTCCGCCTTCCAGGGCGTGACGCACCCGCTGGCCCAGTTTGATACCGAAGTCGAAGGCGCACGCCTCATCTGCTTGCAAGGCCTGTGGCTCAAGGACAAGGGCCTGCCGCACACGGCGGAAGCCGGCATGGCCAAGTGGTGGGGCCCCAAGCTGGCCTACGACGTGATCCACCAGTGCCTGCTGTGCTATGGCCACGG
>JAVBYK010000041.1 GCA_030824095.1 bacterium | reverse complement strand
TCCATGCGGTACATCCAGTCGTCCATGTCCACCTCCACCGTTTTGCCGTCCACTGGCACCTGCAGCACATAGCGCCAGCTGAACGCATTGCCGCTCTGCTGACCACGGGCTTCTCCGACCACGTCGTCGGCGCGGCCGCTGAAGCGGCCATCGCCCAGGTCGGTCAGGCGCCATATACGGCGCTGGGTCGTGCCATCCGAGTAGGTGAAGGCTTCGTCCAGCACGCCGTTCGGGCCGTCCCAATGGCAGTCCATGACCACCGTGAAACGCTTGACCACCTTGCCGCTGCGGTCGGTAAAGACGCCGTAGGCGTCCAGCGTGCCGTTGAAGTAGTCGCGCAGGTCCAGCAGCGGCCGCTCGCTGGCGTAATCAGTCACGGCAGGGGTGCTGCATCCGGCCAGGGCGGCCACGAGCCCGCCCGTTGCGCCCAGCATCAGTTGTCTACGTCGCATGGTGGTGGACTCCCGGTTTGGCGATGAAATGGAAATACAGGGCGGCGGCGGCCAGGAGCTTGAAGGCACAGGGCACCAGGCAATACACCACTGTCAGCGCCTGCAGGGCTTGCGGCTCGCGCGCACCGGGCGCATAGCCCAGCAGGTTCAGCAAGGGCAGGGCAATGCCTGCAGCCAGTGACAGGTTGAGCTTGGACACCAGGTTCCACCAGCCGAAGTACAGGCCCTGCAGGGGCGTGCTGCCACTGCGCTGCACGATCCCCGTCAACAGCGCCGAGGGCAGTGCCAGATCGCTGCCCAGGGCCGCACCCGACAGGGCGCAGACCAGCGCATACAACCAGACATCCCCCGCACCGACCCCGGCGCAGCCCAGGAAAGTGACGACCGACAGGGCCATGCCAATGAACCAGGTGCGCACCAGCCCCAGGCGTCGGACCACCCGCAGCCACAGCGGCATCGACAGCGCGCCGCACAGAAAGTAGAGCCCCAGGAAATAGCCCTGCGCCGGGCCGGTGGCCTGCACGCGATCCTGGATGAAGAACAGCACCAGGGTGGCCGGCACGGCGGCCGCGATGCCATTGAGCGCAAACACGGTGACCAGACGGACAAATGGGGCGTTGCGCCACGGTGCCCACGCAGATGCCCCCGGCGACTGCACCACCCGATGTTGCGTTGCACCGACTGGTGGGCGCGGCGCGGCGTGCAAGGCCCAGACGCCCAACGCCAGGGCGATCAGCATCAGGGCGGTCATGGCCCCCACACCCCAGACGGCTGGCACGACAGCCGCCAGCAACACTCCCAGCAAGCCAAAGCCCTCGCGCCACGCCACCACACGGCTGCGCTGCAGCGCGTCACCGCCCAGCGCCGAGCCCCAGCTTTGGTAGGCCACGGTCAGGACACTGAAGGCGACCGACGTCAACAACAGTGTGACCGCCAGCCACCACAGGGCGCCGCCGTAGCCGGTGACCGGTTCAAACAACGCGAAGAAGCTGCCCGCCAACGCCAGGGCGGCAACAGCCATCGCCCGCCACAGGCGCTGGGACCCGCGGGCCAGGAGGCGGTCACACCAGCGACCAATCCAGGGGTCCAGCAGGGCATCGAACACACGGGTTGCCAGCAACACCGCACCCAGTGCCGCCAGTGGGATGCCGAACTGCGTGGCATACAGGTTGGGAACCAGCACATACAGTGGCAGCGCGCAGAACGCCAGTGGCAGGCCCAAGAGACCATAGCGCAGGCCACCGCCCAGCGAGTCCCGCGCCGCCAGCGCGTCGCTCATGGTCGCAGCCCCAGCAGGGCCGTGCGCATGGCGGGCTCGGAAGTCTGCGGGGCCAGCCAGATGCCAAAGAACATGCGCGCAAAGCGGGGGTCTGCCACCTCGCCCAGTTCGCGCCCGTTGGCGACAAACCGTGCGCCCCGACCGGGCTGGTGCACGCCGGTGATGCGGTCGCCACGGCGCACATCAGGGAACAGCGCCGCCATGCGTGCCTCCCACTGGTCGGCCAGTGTCTGGTCCAACAGGTCCTGGCGGCGCATCTCCGCAACGGAGCGCTGCGCAATGGCGCGGCCCTTGAGGTCGCGCCGGTAGCTCAGCTCCAGCGCGAAGGTCTGCTGCTGCCAACGGGCGGGGTCAAAGCCGGGGGGGACCCACAGACTGGCCTGGTAGATGTCCAGGCCAAAGAAGCGCAGGGTTGCACTGCCGTGCAGACGGGCGTCGGGCAGCAGGCTGGCCACCTCAGGGGGTGGAGCCAATGCGCTGGCTTGGGCTGCCGGCGCTACAGCGGGTGTCTGCAGCGCCGGCGCCTCTTGTGCAAATAGCATGCTAGCCCTCGTGAAAGCTAGCAGTAACGCTATTTTTTTCATAGCATTACTTCTGCAACGTGAGTTGCATCAGCTCGATGTCGCCGGTGGTGAAGGCCGCCTCGCAGTACGCCAGGTAGAAATCCCAGATGCGCAGGAAGCGGGTGTCGAAGCCCAGTGCCGCCACCTCGGCGCGGCGCGCATGAAAGGCGTGGCGCCAACGCCGCAGGGTTTCGGCGTAGTCCCCACCAAAGGCGATTTCGTCCACCACGCGCAACCCGTGCGCTGCGGCCTGGCGCCGGAACTCGGCGGGTGAGGGCAGGCAGCCGCCGGGGAAGATGTACTGCTGGATGAAGTCGGTGGACTCCACATAGCGCGCGAACAGACCGTCGCGAATGACGATGCTCTGGATGCAGGCGCGGCCACCGTCCTTCAACAGCCGCTGCACGGTCTGGAAGTACTGCGGCCAGTAGGCCTGGCCGACGGCTTCCACCATTTCGATGGAGCAGATCGCATCAAACGGGCCATCGGACACGTCGCGGTAGTCCTGCAGGCGCAGATCGGCTGTCTGCCCGGCGCCAACGGGAACACAGCGGGCCATCAGGCGCTCCTGCGCATAGGCCAGTTGCTCGCTGGACAGCGTGACGCCCACGACCTGTGCACCGTAGTGCAGGCAGGCCTGCTCGGCCAGTGCACCCCAGCCGCAGCCAATTTCCAGCACGCGGTCACCCGTACGCACACCGGCCTGGTCCAGCGCGCGACGCACCTTGGCGGTCTGCGCATCGGCCAGTGGCTGGGTCATATCGCCCTGGAACCAGGCGCTGGAGTAGTTCATGGTCTCGTCCAGCCACAGCCCGTAGAAGCTGTTGCCCAGGTCGTAGTGGGCGTGGATGTTGCGCCGGCTGCCGGCCTTGCTGTTGCGCTGCA
>JAVBYK010000368.1 GCA_030824095.1 bacterium | reverse complement strand
AATTGCCTGCGCCTGAACTACGGCTACCCGGGTGACAGCCGCTTTGGGGATGCGCTGAAAACGGTCGGTGAATTGACCCATTCCCTGTGCCGCGCAGGTATATAGTGTTTGCGGGTTGGTGGTGGTTCAGATTTTCAATTCGAACAGACAGGAGACACGTCCATGTTGCTCTCATACCTGAAATCCCTGCGCGGAAAAGTCGTTGTAGCCAGCGCAGTTCTGACGCTAATCGGCCTGCTGGTGCTGTCCGCCACGAACGTGATAACCGCACGCAACCATGCCCTGGATTCCCTGAGCGCCTCCACCAAAGGATTGACGCGCTCCCATGCGGATGGCGTGGCCGAATGGGTTGCGTCGCGCATGCAAGTGGTTAAATCCTTCGGCACCGCGGCAAACGAAACCAATGTCATCAAGTACCTGGAGCAGGCCAAGATTGCGGGCGATGTGGATACCGCCTACTTTGGCTATGCGGACAAACGCACGGCATTTTCCAGCCCCCAGAATCTTCCACCCGACTACGACCCGACGTCACGCCCCTGGTATACCAAGGCCGCAACCGCCAACGGCCCCATCATCACCGACCCCTATCTCGATGCTGGCACCAAAAAGCTGGTGATCACCATTGCCATCGCCAACCGCGATGGGGGCCAGATCAGTTCCGTGAACGCGGTGGATGTATTCATGGATGCCGTGGTACGCAATGTGACCGCCATACGCCCGACACCGGGGAGCTACGGTTTCATAGTCTCCCGGGACGGCAAGATCATCGTGCACGAAGACGCCAAACTGCTGCTCAAGAGCGTTTCGGAAGTGTCGCCGGACATGGGCGTTGCCGACATCAACAACCTGGTCAGGGACGCCACGCTCAAGCAGTTCAGCATCAAGGGCCGGCAATGGCTGCTGTACGCGGAGCCCATTCGCCACACGGACTGGTTGCTGGTGGTCGCACTGAACCGCGACGAGGCGCTGGCCGGCATCTCCCAGATGGTGTGGTCCTCCATCCTGGGCACGCTGGCCGTGGTGGTGGTCGTGGTGCTGGTCATCGGCATGTTGGTAACCAAGGTGTTGGGCCGGCTGGTGGAACTGCGCAACGCCATGCAGGACATCGGCTCCGGCGAAGGGGACCTGACACACCGCATTGCGGCGGGCGGCAGCGATGAGCTGGCCGCCATTGGCTCCGGCTTCAACAACTTTGTGGAGAAGATTCACAACGTGCTGGTCCAGGTGCGCGGCAGCGCCGAGAGCGTGGCCACCTCCAGCTCCGAAATCGCCCACGGCAACAACGACCTCAGTGCGCGCACCGAACAGCAGGCCAGCGCATTGCAGGAAACAGCCGCCTCCATGGAGCAACTCAGCTCCACCGTCAAGCAAAACGCCGATAGCGCCAAACAGGCCAACCAGCTGGCCATGAATGCGTCCACCGTCGCCATCAAGGGCGGCAACGTCGTCGGCCAGGTGGTGGACACCATGAAGGGCATTCATGAGGCATCCACCAAAATTTCCGACATCATCAGCGTCATCGACGGCATCGCCTTCCAGACCAACATCCTGGCCTTGAACGCCGCCGTGGAAGCGGCACGTGCCGGCGAGCAGGGACGCGGCTTTGCGGTGGTGGCCAGCGAGGTCCGCTCCCTGGCCGGACGCAGTGCCGAAGCCGCCAAGGAGATCAAGACCCTGATCAACACCAGCGTGGAGCGTGTGGCGCACGGCAGCACGCTGGTTGATCAGGCCGGCTCCACCATGACCGAAGTGGTGAGCTCCATCCAGCGCGTGACCGACATCATGGGCGAGATCAGTGCGGCCAGCAACGAACAGGCCATGGGTGTTTCGCAGGTAGGAGAGGCCGTCACCCAGATGGACCAGGCCACCCAGCAAAACGCGGCACTGGTCGAGGAAATGGCGGCTGCGGCCAGCAGCCTCAAGGCCCAGGCTCAGGAACTGGTGCAGGTGGTATCCACCTTCAAGCTGGATACCGCTGATCGCCTGCTGCGGTAGCGCACGCTACCCCGTATTACACGCGGGCGGCGCGCAACTTCAGGGAAAAGTCCTGCAGGGCGGCAATGCCGCTGGCCTCCGCACGCTGGCACCAGGCGTGCAGCTCCTTGGCCAGTTGCTCGCGTGAGACCGAGGTGTTGAGCCACATCTGGCGCAGCTCTTCGCGCATGGTCACCATCTTGTCCAGCATGGGCGACGCCTCGCGGACCTTGGCCAGCTCGGGTGCAGCGGACGCGGGCACCATGTTCACATCCCGGTGCATCCAGCGTTTGGCTATCTTGATGGCGGTCGCATCGGCGCTACGGGCCCGCATGGCGGCCAGCTCGACACGGGCCGCCTGGCGCATGCCCTTGGCATAACGCGCCATCAGCTCATAGCGATTGGCAATCAGCGCTTCCAGGGTCTTCTCGTCCGCCACCGGGCGCACATCACCAAAGGCCGCCTTGGGCGGTGTCTTCTTGACCCGGGCCAGGCCCAGCATCTGCAGGGCGCGGATATAGACCCAGCCGATATCAAATTCGTAGGGTTTCACCGACAGCTTGGCCGATGTGGGGTAGGTATGGTGGTTGTTGTGCAACTCCTCACCGGCGATGAGGATGCCCCAGGGCGAGATATTGGTGCTGGCATCGGGTGCCTCGAAGTTGCGATAGCCCCAGTAGTGGGCCGCCCCATTGATGATGCCGGCCGCCATGACGGGCGTCCACGCCATCTGCACCGCCCAGACAGCCAGACCAGCCGCTCCGAACAGCACCAGGTCAATGACCAGCATCAGCACCAGACCGAGCCAGGAACGGCCGGTGTAGACATGGCGCTCCATCCAGTCGTTGGGCGTGCCGTGGCCAAAGCGGGCCAGGGTTTCCTTGTTCTGGGCCTCGGCACGGTACAGCTCGTAGCCCTGCAACAGCACGGTTTTGATGCCGTGCACATGGGGGCTGTGCGGGTCTTCGGGCTGCTCGCACTTGGCGTGGTGCTTGCGGTGGATGGAGGCCCACTCCTTGGTCACCTGGCCGGTGGTCAGCCACAGCCAGAAACGGAAAAAGTGCGAGGCAATCGGGTGCAGGTCCAGCGCGCGGTGCGCCTGGTGGCGGTGCAGGAACACGGTCACGCTGATCATGGTGACATGGGTCATTGCCAGCGTGAACAGCACCATCTGCCACCACTGCAAATTCCAGGCGCCGTGAGCCAGCCAGTCCA
>JAVBYK010000042.1 GCA_030824095.1 bacterium | reverse complement strand
TATGGCTGTCCGCCGCTGGAGTACATCGACGCTAGCAAGATCCGCGTGCCCGTCATGGGGCACTGGGCCACGCAGGACGCGTTCTTCAAGATCGAGACGGTGGATGCGCTGGAGACCCAACTGCGCGAGGCCGGTGTGGGTTTCGAATTCCACCGCTACCTGGCCCACCATGCGTTTGCCAATGAGACGGCGGTGGGGCCGGGTCGCATTCCTGCCACGCAGTTTGATGCGGTGTGGGCGCAGCAGGCGTGGGATCGGACGCTGCGGTTTTTCGGGCGGAATTTGGGGTGAGGTTCACCCTCACACACCTTATCGCGCTGCCTCGGCGGCAATATGCCCCGCCAAAGCAGCAACAAACGAACGCAGTCCGGTCATCGCAGACAGTTCCGAATAGGCTCCGTCTGCCACCGCCGAGCGCGGCGTGGCGATGACGGCGGCCGCGCTATAGAGTTGCTCCAGCGCCAAGCGCTGGCATAGGATGTCGTAGCGCTTTTGGTACGACGCGCCAACGAAGTCTTTGAACACCGGAAAGTGGGGTGACTGGTCTTTGACGGGAGTGCGCGATGCTGGTGCGTCTTCCACTACCATCAGCCACCCCACAAAGGGCCGTTCCTGTTTGCCGAATGCGCCTTCGCGGTAGGCCGTCCACAAATCATGTGAGGTGCCTATGGCCTCCTCGGTTCGGTTGTTAAAGTTATTTCCAAACGATGGGCCGACATGGTTTTTGAATTCCAGTGCTGCTATCAGGCGCCCGTTGTTGACCACCAGCAAATCCCATAGCTTGGTCGGCCGGAAGTAACCTGGCAAAGTCAGCACGGCGCGTTTCTGGTGAATATGGGCGTGGCGCAAGCCATTGGCTTTTACGATGTCCACAACGAGGTTGGCGAAGCCGTCCATGTTCTTGCCACCGGTCACGCCCGCGCGTTCACCCTGATCGGCCTTGCCGGATGCCTTTTGCTTGTGCGTGGCGTCCGCCCGAGTTTGCCAAAACGCCTTGATGGCCGCGTGCGCCTTGTTCTCGTAATCGCTCAAATCAAGAGCCATTGTTCTCATTCCCTTGTGTTGTTGTTCATTGCGCCAGCATGATCGCTTCATCTGCCGTGAGGCCATACAACTCGGCGGCAGCCTTGTCGCACTCGCCCAAATCCAAGGTGGTTGCCGCCCGTACCAGCCGCTCGCGCATGTGCTGCGCAACGGTTGCCCATCGTGGCAGGCGGATACGGCGAAGGTATTGCGCTTGAAACCGCAGGTACCCCCCTCGCATGGTTGTCGAGTAGGCTGCAACAAACTGCCGGGCTACACTGGACAGCAACACCGCCTGCAGCGCCCGCAAATCCCATTCGCTGGATTCGACGTAGTACAGGTTGTGGTGCGGGTACAACCCGCCAGACTCGTAAACCACATGGGCTGCGCCCTTAATATCCGGTATCAGCAGCTTGGGGCGTGCCGCCAGTGCGGGTGTAATGCGGTCAATGGTGCGATACCAGTTGGCAGGGGATTTCTTAGCAACGTGGCGACCAGCAATCGTGGTGCGATGGAGCTCCAGATAGGCGCGCAGCTTGGGGTAATGCGCTAGGTCGGCCAGCTTGCCATCGTCCTCAAACGGATTGATTACGCCTAGCCCCAGCCAGCGTACTTCGCCACTGGTAATGTCTTTGGTGGTGACTAGGGGCAGCTTGCGTGAGGGTTCCACGTCCAGATCGTCCATCTTGGCGATAAAGACTTTGTCGGCTCCTGTGGCAACACCAATACCCACCTTGCAGCCTGCGTCTTCCAATAGAGGGAAGTTGGCTTCGAGTCGACGTAGCAAAGCGCGTTTGGCCGAGGAGCTCAATACCCAGGGCTCCGAGCCCAGGGTCGCATGTTCGACGAATGAGATACCTATCGTGTCGTCCGCCACGCCGCGTAACAAGGCGCGCGCCAGCAGCGACAGACTCTCATCGTCAATGGCCGGGCGCTCGGCCACCAGCGTCGGGCCGGGCGGAGCCTTTTCGATCAGCGTGATGGCGGGGTAGGCGATCACCTCTGTGTTGAACGCAGGTGTGTCCACCATGTCCACATAGGCCCGCAAGTGGAAGCCACCCGCCACCAGTGCGCGCAGTGGTGCGCCGTAGCGGTTTTTGGTCCAGCGGTCCGCACAGATCAGCGCGCACAGTCCGCCATCGGTTAGCAGACCGAGCGAGCGTTCGATGAAGGGAATGTAGAGGTCCGCGCGGTCGTAAAGCGTGGCGTATCGCTTGCGGTATTCCAGCACTAGCGCGGCGGGAATCAACTCTTGTCGCACATAGGGTGGGTTGCCGACCACGAAGTCAAACTGACCCGACAAGGGTGACAACAAGAAGTCTCCGGAGACGAGCCAAGCGTTTAGCAGGCGCGCCGCTTCTGGCTCGGGGAAGCCGGAGTTCAGAAGCAAGCTCTTTAGGTAGCTTTTGGTCGACGCAAATGTATCACCGTGCAGTTCCACTGCACGAATGCAGGTGCTTAAATCGCCCACACCACCAGCCGTCTGAAATGCTGTCAACAGCCTTTCCACCGCCGCCAACAAAAACTCGCCACTGCCAAATGAGGGCTCCAGCAGCCGCATGCAATGTAGCGGGCGATCAGGCGTATAGCCAGCCAAGTCCAACATGAAATCCACCACCTCGCGTCGCGTGAACACGGCGCCGCGTTCGCCAGCGTCCGAGTTGTGGGTGAGGCGATCGACTGCCTCGGCGATGGGGCACATGCCAAGGAAAGAAGGTTGGTTGATTGAGAGCACTGGCATTACGGAGGCGTCAGCTATCTAACATCAGACCGCTTATTAAGCGTAGAGCGGAAAATTCGAAGAATGGGCCGACCACTGGAAGGATAGCGGCATTTGCGGAGCGCTGATGCTCGTCCTGGTCATGTTCGATGGCCTGCTATGCCAGTATTGCGCGACTCTAAGCCGTTTCGGAACATTTAATCAGGTCAACGGGCTTAGATCGCTACGCTGTAAGGGTTCCCCATCAAAAAAGTGGCGCGATTTACCGAATTGCGCCACTTTCCAGTGTTGACTGGGGCGCGATTCTGGGCGCATCCTTGATTCCGGCGCCCCGCACCTCCAGCCGCACTTCATCCAGCACCTTGCCGTTGGCGTCTGCAATCTGCACCACATGCCGCCCCGGCCATGGCAGCCACTGTGCAGAAACGCCCTTGGCGAAGGGCTTGCC
>JAVBYK010000490.1 GCA_030824095.1 bacterium | reverse complement strand
CCGCTGGCCTGCATTCGGCGGGTGAAGCCCGAGATTGCGGCCTGCAATGCCGGCAGCCTGAACTACCTCAAGATCAAGGAAGACGGCCAGTGGGCCTGGCCGCCCATGGTGTTCGACAACCCGGTGGCCAAGGTGCAGCAGTTTTTGGATGTGATGGCCGAGTGCGGCACGCATCCGGAGTTCGAGTGCTTTGATGTCGGCATCGTCCGCTCGGTGGGGATGTTTATCAAGGCTGGCATGCTCAAGCCCGGGATGGGGCGCCCCGAGTACAACCTGGTAATGGGTGTGGCCTCGGGCATGCCCTGCGACGCCAACCTGCTGGCGCTTTTGCCGCAGTGGATGGCGCCTGACAGCGTGTGGCAGGCCACGCTGATCGGCCGTGCCGAAATCTGGCCGGTGCACCAGAAGACCGCCGACCTGGGCGGCATGCTGCGAACCGGTCTGGAGGACACCTTCTACCTGCCCAATGGCGAGCGTGCCGGGGGTAACGGTGCCTTGATCGCTGCATTGGCCCAGTGCGCCCGCAACGCCGGGCGTGAAATAGCCTCCCCGCAAGAAGCGCGTACGATGTTGGGCCTGTGATGTTTACAAAGCCCAAAAAGCTGTGCTATACTTGATAGCTTAGCGGCTGTAGCTCAGCTGGATAGAGTACTTGGCTACGAACCAAGGGGTCGTGGGTTCGATTCCTGCCAGCCGCACCAAATGGATAGCCCTGAAACAGCAATGTTTCAGGGCTTTTTCATTTCCTGATCCGCTGTTATGGTTGACCCATGAGCAAGGCATTTACCAAAGAGTCGGACAGTGCGGACGACGATGACGATCCGCAACTGCCCCCCATCCCCGGCGGTGGCAAGAATTACATGACGCCACAAGGCTACGCCGCGTTGCGTGGAGAGTTGCTCGACCTGATCGACAACGAGCGCCCCAAGATCGTGGAAGTGGTGCACTGGGCGGCCAGCAATGGCGACCGTTCCGAAAACGGTGACTACCTGTACGGCAAGAAGCGCCTGCGCGAGATTGATCGCCGCATCCGGTTCCTGACCAAGCGCATGGAGATTGCCGAGATCGCCAACCCGTCGATGCACTACGGCAACGACCAGATCTTTTTCGGTGCCACAGTCACTTACGCGGATGAGTCCGGGCAGGAACGCACGGTGACGATCACCGGCATTGACGAGGCCAACAGTGCGGCGGGCGAGGTGAGCTGGATCTCGCCCATCGCCCGCACGCTGCTGAAGGCCCACTGCGGCGATGTGCTCAAGCTGGTGATGCCGGGCAAGGTGGAAGAAATCGAGGTGCTGGAGGTCCGCTACCCCGCTCCCCAGCAAGACTAGGTTGGTGCTGCCACCTTGCGCCGCTCGGCGCGCATGACCGACGCCGTGCGGTTGAGGTTGCGCAGAGCGATGGCCAGATGGGCGGCGTCCCGCACGCCGATCACAAAGCGGAACTCCACGTCATCCTGCGCAGCCTCATGCCCCATGTCGATGTGAACGATGTCGGCTTCGGCAGCGGCCAGTGCGGCAGCCACTTTGGCCAGTACGCCCTTTCCATTCTTGGCGGTGACAACCACGCCGGTCTCAAAGACCCGCACCGGTTCGTCGGACCATTCCACCGTGATGAAGCGCTCCGCGTCCTTGTGCTGCAGTTTTTTGGCGATTGGGCAGTCGTGGATGTGCACCACCAGGCCCTCGCCGCGCCCCAGGTAGCCAACGATGTCGTCGCCCGGTATCGGGCGGCAGCAACGGGCAAATTGCACCGATGCGTTTTCGCTACCGTCCAGCGTGATGGAGCCCTGCGAGGTGGATTCGTGCGCGGTGAAGCGTTCGCGGGTTAGCAGCAGCGCATCCGGCTTTTGGCCGCTGTCTGCCAGCAGATGCACCAGTCGTTTGGCCACGATGTGGGCGATGCGCTTGCCCAGACCAATGTCGGTCAGTAGCTCGTGACGGCTCTTGCTGCCGGTAAAGCGCAGCAACTTCTCCCAAATGGGGTCAAAGGCTGGGTCCCGTTCCGGGAAGCGGTCAATGCCCTCGGCACGCAGGGCCTGGGTCAGCAGTTTTTCGCCCAGTTCTTCGGACTCGGTGTGTGCCAGTGTCTTGAGGTGGTGGCGGATTTTGGAGCGGGCACGCCCGGTGCGCACAAAACCCAGCCAGGCCGGATTCGGTGTGGCCGCCGCTTCGGTAATGACTTCGACTACATCTCCACTCTTGAGCTCAGTGCGCAGAGGCACCTGCTCGCCGTTGATCCGGGCCGACACGGTACGGTCCCCCACGTTGCTGTGGATGGCGTAAGCAAAGTCCACCACGGTGGCGCCGCGCGGCATGGCCATGATCTGGCTCTTGGGCGTAAACACATAGACGGCGTCGGGGAACAGATCGACCTTGACGTGGTCCCAGAACTCGGCGGCGTCGCGGGTCTCGTCCTGGATGTCGAGCAGGGACTGCAGCCATTTGGTGCCCAGCCGTTCGGAGGACACTTCGTCCGGCGCATTGACCTTGTACAGCCAGTGCGCGGCTACACCGGATTCGGCCACCACATTCATGGCCTCGGTGCGCATCTGGAACTCCACGCTCACGCCCGAAGGCCCCACCAGCGTGGTGTGCAGCGACTGGTAGCCATTGAGCTTGGCGATGGCGATGTGGTCCTTGAACTTGCCCGGCAGGGGCTTGTACAACTGGTGCAGCACGCCCAGGGCCGTATAGCAGTCGATGACGGTCGGCACGATGACCCGAAAGCCATAGATGTCCGTTACCTGGGCAAAGCTCAGGTGCTTGCTGTCCATCTTCTTGTAAATGGAGTACAGCGTTTTTTCCCGCCCGGCAATGCGCGCGTTGATTCCCGCCGACGCCAGGGATGCTTCGACTTCTTTTTGCACCTTTTGGATCAGGTCTCGGCGCCGACTGCGGGCCTTGGCCACAGCCTTGGACAGGGTCGCATAGCGCCAGGGCCGCAGATGGCGAAACGAGAGATCCTGCAACTCCCGGTAGGTCTGGTTCAACCCCAAGCGGTGGGCAATGGGAGCGTAGATGTCCAGCGTCTCCGATGCAATGCGGCCCCACTTGGAGCGGGGCACATCGCCCAGCGTGCGCATGTTGTGGGAGCGGTCGGCCAACTTGATCAGGATGACGCGCACATCACGCGCCATGGCCAGCAGCATCTTGCGAAACGACTCGGCCTGGTTTTCCTCGCGCGTGTTGAACTGCAG
>JAVBYK010000182.1 GCA_030824095.1 bacterium | reverse complement strand
TGCGCCCGGTGTCCGGCGGCATGCCCACCGTGTGGGATGGCAGTGGCGACCACAGCCTGACTCAACTGTGGGTGCGCGACAACCCGCCGCGCCCATTGGACTTTGCCTCGCTGACCGCGCTGGCCGACGTGTTCTTCCCCCGCGTCTTCGTGCGCCGTGCCACGCTGGTGCCGGTGGGCACCGTGACCATGACCGTGTACTTCCATGCCGACAGCGCGCAACTGCAGGCCAGCGGCAGCAGCTACCTGCTGGCCCAGGCCCGTGCCCAAGCCTTTCGCAATGGCTACTTCGACCACACGGCACAGCTGTGGAACGAGGCCGGCGTGCTGCTGGCCACCACGCACCAGGTTGTTTATTACAAAAACTAGGAGACACCATGTCCGATATCCTGATCCACGTCGAAGCCGGCGTACAGACCCTGACCATCAACCGCGTCGCCAAGAAGAACTCCTTCACGCCAGCGATGTACGCCGCCATGGCCCAGGCGCTGGAGCAATCGTCAACGGACGCCGGCGTGCGCGTGACGGTCATCCAGGGCGACATATCGGTGTTCAGCGCCGGCAATGACATCGAAGACTTTTTGAAGCGCAAGCCCGACGGGGAAGAGTCGCCGGCCTTCAGCTTTTTGCGCGCCATCGCCCAATACCCCAAGCCCCTGATCGCTGCCGTATGTGGCCCGGCCGTGGGCGTGGGCACCACGCTGCTATTCCACTGCGACCTGGTCTACGCCGGCGACAACGCCGCGTTCTCCATGCCCTTTGTGAACCTGGGCCTGTGCCCCGAGGCCGCGTCCAGCCTGCTGGTGCCGCAGATGATGGGCTACCACCGCGCCGCCGAGGCCTTGCTGCTGGGCGAGCCTTTCATGGCCGAGGCCGCGCTGGAAGTGGGGCTGGTCAACCGCATCGTGCCACCGACCGAAGTGAACGGCATGGCCCAGGCCCAGGCCCGCAAGCTGGCGGCCAAGCCTCTGGGTTCGCTGGTCGAGACCAAACGTCTGATGAAGAAGGGCCAGATGGCCCAGGTGCTGGCGCAAATGGCCGAGGAGGGCGAGAGCTTTGCCCGTCTGTTGCAGGAGCCGGCTGCCAAGGAGGCGTTCACCGCCTTCCTGGAGAAGCGCAAGCCCGATTTCACCAAGTCATAGGGCACAGAAAAGGCCTCTGGCCCTCGTATCCCCTGGCAGTGCGGCTAGAGCCATAATGTCTTGGCCCAACGATCTCAACGCCGTGCCGATCCATTCAACTCCCTGCCAGTCCCAAGACATTGCCTGGCTTCTGTCCCGTGATATGGGGGCGAAGCGCGAACGGCACCTCTCGGTTATTGCGCCATGAGCACGTTGGTAGTCCAGCCCAAGATCATCATCATTGCCGGGCCAAACGGCGCCGGTAAAACCACTTTTGCGCGCGAGTTCTTGCCCAACGAAGCAGCATGCCCCACGTTTGTGAATGCTGATCTGATCGCGGCGGGTCTATCACCCTTTGCCCCAGAGCAGGCTGCCATTCAAGCCGGACGCTTGATGCTGGAGGCCATTGCGCAGCATGTTGCCAAGCAGGAGAGTTTTGCCTTTGAAACCACGCTGTCGGGACGGGCGTATGCGCGCCAGATTCCGCAGTGGCGGCGGGCGGGCTATTTTGTGGAATTGTTCTTTTTAAGCCTGCCGCATGCAGACATGGCGGTGCAACGTGTGGCAGAGCGGGTGCGCCAGGGTGGGCACCATATTCCCGAAGCCACGATTCGCCGCCGCTTTGCGGCTGGGCTGGAGCTATTGCACACGGTGTATCAACCTTTGGTAGACCAGTGGGCTGTCTATGACAACGCGGGCGATGAACCCCAACTGATGGACTGGAGCGGAAAACCATGACAACACACCACCAAGTGAACGAGCTTGCCCCGACTTACGGACAAAAAACCACGGATGTGAATGCCGATTTCAAAGGTGCGCAGGTCGCCATTCGCCGGGCAGCGCAGCGTGCGCGCCAGGTGGCGCAACAAACCGGCACGGATTTGATCGTTATTCGGGCCGGGCAGGTTGTGCGTTTGTCGCAAGGCAAGTTTGACCCTGCGCAATAGTCACCTCACTGAAGAGAAACAACGAGAGTCAAGGGATAACTGCTGGCGCTACTTGGCACTGCAATCGCGGACAAATCACTGACGGACTTCTGGGCGCTGGAACGGTCAGCGAAATGAGAATGAGTCAAATTGGCCTTTAGCCCTCGTCGATATTGAATGTATAGCTACCAAAAGAGTAGCAAACCTGATCCCACCCTGACCCAGGAGACACCATGACCACTGCTTCCACATCCTCCACCCGCACCCTGCAGGGCAAGACCCTGTTCATCACCGGCGCCTCGCGCGGCATTGGCCTGGCGATTGCCAAGCGTGCCGCCGCCGACGGCGCCAACATCGTGATCCTGGCCAAGACCACGGATCCCAATCCCAAGCTGCCCGGCACCATCTACAGCGCAGCAAAAGAGATTGAAGCCGCGGGCGGCAAGGCCCTGCCTTTGGCAGTCGACATCCGCGATGACGATGCGGTGCTGGCGGCGGTGGCCCAAGCGGTGCAGACCTTTGGCGGCATCGACATCCTGGTCAACAACGCCAGCGCCATCAGCCTGACCAACACCGAAGCCACACCCATGAAGCGCTTCGATCTGATGAACGGCATCAACGCCCGTGGCACCTACCTGTGCACGGCGGCCTGCCTGCCCGAGCTGAAGAAGTCGGCCGCCGCCGGGCGCAACCCGCAGGTGCTGACGCTGTCGCCGCCGCTGTCGATGAAGACGCACTGGTTTGCGCCGCACACCGCTTACACCATGGCCAAGTACGGCATGAGCATGTGCACGCTGGGCCATGCGGGGGAGTTCAAAAAACTGGGCATCGCCGTCAACAGCCTGTGGCCGCGCACCGCCATTGCGACCGCCGCCATGCAGATGATTCCGGGTGTGGACCTGGCGCTGTGCCGCACACCCGAGATCATGGCCGATGCCGCCTACTGCGTGCTGACCAGCAGCGGCTTCGAGACTGGCAATTTCTACATTGATGACACCGTGCTGGCTGCGCACGGCATCACCGATCTGGATCGCTACGCCGTCACGCCGGGCAACACGAACTTTCTGCCCGACTTCTTTGTGGATTGAGTCGGGCGCCTCGTGGCTTATTGCAAGACGATGACTTCCTGCTCCTGCCCGTTCTGGTATTGCATGATCACCCG
>JAVBYK010000444.1 GCA_030824095.1 bacterium | reverse complement strand
GGGCACACGTCCAGCAGCAGCCAGTCGTCCCCCCCACTGCCATTG
Organism: bacterium; assembly: GCA_030824095.1. Lineage (GTDB taxonomy): Bacteria > Pseudomonadota > Gammaproteobacteria > Burkholderiales > Burkholderiaceae_C > Allorhodoferax. The sequence goes on along the minus strand of JAVBYK010000444.1, from coordinate 3,178 downwards.
CCGGCCAGCACATTGGCCTGCAGCGCGGCGCCAATCGCCACCACCTGATCGGGGTCGATGTCGACCAGCGGCTCGCGTTGAAAAAAGTCGCGCACCGCGTCGCGCGCCAGCAGCATGCGCGTGGAGCCACCCACCAGCACCACGCCGGTGATGTCGTCCGTGCGCAGCTTGGCGTCACGCAGTGCGCGGCGTGTGGCGGCCATGGTGCGGGCAATCAGCGGCGCACCCAGCTCGGCAAACTGCGCACGCGACAGGATGGCTTGCTGCGCTGTGCCGTCCGCGCCGGTGAGTGACAGGGCCGAGGTCTCGTGCGTGGACAGCCCCTCCTTGGCCTTGCGTGCCGCCGCCAGCAGGCTGCGCTGGGCGCCGGGTGGCAAGGCGGCCAGGCCTTCCAGGCCGTGCTGGGCGCAGAACCACTCGCCAATGGCGTGGTCAAAGTCATCGCCGCCCAGGGCCGAGTCACCACCCGTGGCCAGCACCTCGAACACGCCCTTGGTCAGGCGCAGGATGGAGATGTCAAACGTGCCGCCACCCAGGTCGTAGATGGCAAACGTGCCTTCGGCGGCCTTGTCCAGCCCGTAGGCGATTGCGGCGGCGGTGGGTTCGTTGAGCAGGCGCAGCACGGTCAGGCCGGCCAGGCGCGCGGCATCCTTGGTGGCCTGGCGCTGGGCATCGTCAAAGTAGGCGGGCACGGTGATGACGACTCCTGCCAGCGGACCGCCCAGCGTGGCTTCGGCCCGCTCACGTAGCGCGGTCAGGATCTCGCCCGACACTTGGACCGGTGAGCGCTCGCCGGAAATGGTGGAGATGCCGACCATGCCCGCACCATCCGTAAAGCGGTAGGGCAGGCCGGCGGCCTCTTTCACATCGGCCAGGGTGCGGCCCATGAAGCGCTTGACCGAGACGATGGTGTTCTGCGGATCGTCCGCCTGGCTCTCCTGCGCCTCGCGTCCCACCACGATGCCGTTGCCCGGCAGGTAGCGCACCACCGAGGGCAGCAGCAGCGCGCCATCCTCATCGGGCAGCGCGCGCGCCACGGCGCTCTGCACGGTGGCGATCAGCGAGTTGGTGGTGCCCAGGTCAATGCCAGCGGCCAGCCGGTGCTGGTGTGGTGCGGCGCTTTGACCGGGTTCGGAGATTTGCAGCAGGGCCATGCGAACCTTAAACGGCGAAGCTTTCGCCGCAGCCGCAATTGGCCTTGGCGTTCGGGTTGTTGAACTTGAAGCCTTCGTTCAGGCCCTCGCGCACGAAATCGAGTTCGGTGCCGGCCAGCATGCCCAGGCTGCGGGGGTCCACGATGACCTTGACGCCGTGGGTCTCGAAGCATTCATCCTCGGCATTGGCGGCATCCACGAATTCCAGCGCGTAGGCAAAGCCGTTGCAGCCGCTGGTCTTGACGGCCAGGCGCAGGCCAATGCCGCTGCCCCGCTTGGCCAGGGATTTCGCGACATGGCGCGCGGCGGCAGGCGTCAGTGACACAGACATGGCATGACTCCTTAGACAGAGAACGAACTGCCGCAGCCGCAGGTGGTCTGGGCATTGGGGTTGTGGATGACAAAGCGCGATCCCTCCAGGCCATCTTCAAAATCGACACGCGCGCCCAACACGTATTGCAGGCTCATGGCGTCCACCACCAGGGCCACGCCGGCGGTGACGATCAGCGAGTCGTCTTCGGCGATGGCGTCGTCAAATGCAAAGCCGTAGGAAAAGCCGGAGCAGCCACCGCCGGTCACATACAGGCGCAGCTTCAGGTCCGGGTTGCCTTCCTCGACGATCAACTCCGCCACCTTGGCGGCGGCGGCGGGGGTGAATTCCAACTGGCTGGGCATCATGCCCGGTGCCATGGCGGCGCTTGTTGCGGTGGTTGCTGCTTGCATGGTTTCTCCTTGTTGGTGGGGGCGCGAAGGGGTTAAGCGCGTGTGCTGGATGCGCAGGCGGTCTGCTCGGAGACCAGGGTGCCGCCACCGGTAGGATGGCGCGAGCGGAAGTCGGCCACGGCCGCCTTGATCGCGTCCTCGGCGAGGATGGAGCAGTGGATCTTGACCGGGGGCAGTGCCAGCTCCTCGGAGATGTCCGAGTTCTTGATGGCCAGCGCCTCATCCAACGTGCGGCCGCGCACCCACTCGGTAACCAGTGAGCTGGATGCAATGGCCGAGCCGCAGCCATAGGTCTTGAACTTGGCGTCTTCGATGACACCCTGCGCGTTGACGCGAATCTGCAGGCGCATCACATCGCCGCAGGCGGGTGCGCCCACCATGCCGGTGCCCACGTTCTCGTCGGCGGCATCAAAAGCGCCGACATTGCGGGGGTTCTCGTAGTGGTCGACGACCTTTTCGCTGTAAGCCATGTTTACTCTCCGTGTGACAGTGGGGGGTGGATCGGTGAACGTGCACCGGTCTCAGTGTTCGGACCATTGGATGGAATTCAGATCGATGCCGGCCTGCACCATGTCCCACAGCGGGCTCATGGCGCGCAGCTTGTTCACCACCTGGGTGACCTGGTCGATGGTGAAGTCGATCTCTTCCACCGTGGTGAAGCGGCCAATCGAAAAACGCACCGAGCTGTGCGCCAGCTCATCGCTGCGGCCCATGGCGCGCAGCACATAGCTGGGCTCCAGGCTGGCCGAGGTGCAGGCTGAGCCCGACGACACCGCCACGCCCTTGATGCCCATCAGCAGCGACTCGCCCTCGACATAGTTGAAGCTCACATTCAGGTACTGTGCCGCGCGTTGCGTCTCGTCACCATTCAGCACCACGGCGTCCAGTTGCTTGAAGCCCGCCCACAGCCGCTCCCGCAGGCCGCGGATGCGCGCGTTGTCCGACTCCATGCACTCGCGTGCCAGCCAGAAGGCTTCGCCCATGCCCACAATCTGGTGCGTGGGCAGCGTGCCGGAGCGCATGCCACGTTCGTGTCCGCCGCCGTGCATCTGCGCCTCGATACGCACGCGGGGCTTGCGCCGCACATACAGCGCGCCGATGCCCTTGGGGCCGTAGATCTTGTGGGCCGAAAGCGACATCATGTCCACCGGCAATTGACCCAAGTCAATGGCAACCTTGCCCGCGGCCTGTGCGGCGTCCACGTGCAGCAGCACCCCTTTGGCGCGGCAGATTGCACCAATTTTGGCCACGTCCTGGATCACGCCGGTTTCGTTGTTGACCATCATCACCGAGGCCAGCAC
>JAVBYK010000052.1 GCA_030824095.1 bacterium | reverse complement strand
CCCGCCGCCATCGGCGAAGCCGGCATTGGCAAGGTGGTGGCAGTGGCCGACTGGCTGCCCAATGTGCAGGGCGCGCCGAGCGAGGCGTTCTACAAATCCTTCCGCGCACGTTATCCGCAGCCAGCGGACGACTACGTGCACATGCGCATGCAACTGCTGATCGAAGCCTTGGCACAGGCCATGGAGGCGGCGTCAACCAAGGCGGGTGGATCGGTTGCGCCGGACATTGCAGCCATTGCAACCCAATTGGAGCGTGTACGCGTCAGCATGGGCGGGCAGTCCGGTGCCATGCGCGCGGCGGACCACCAGTTCCAACAACCGCTGGTCGTGGGCGTCATGGACCGCCAGGGAACGCCGGGCGTGAAGTTTGATGTGGAAGGCTCGGGCTATGGTTTTCGCGTCGTGAAAACCATTGCGCCGGAAGCCGCTGAAATGCCCAACAGCTGCAAGATGCAGCGCCCCTGATTGCTCCATGGGCCGTCTCGGGCTATAATCGAGCGGCTTTGCATTCGGCAAGGCGCACGCCTGGAGCAGTTCCAGCACCAGGCGCAAGTTCGTAAACCAGGGGCCGCACACGGTGCCAGTGCCCCGATAAGACAGGAAACACCATGATCGCATCCAGCATCAAAGCCGCTGTTGTCAAAGACAATGCCCGTACCCCCAACGACACCGGTAGCCCAGAAGTCCAAGTGGCTTTGCTGACCGCCCGTATCAACGAACTCATGCCCCACTTCAAGACCCACGCCAAGGATCACCACGGTCGCCGCGGTCTGGTGCGCATGGTCAACACCCGCAAGAGCCTGTTGGCCTACCTGAACCGCGTGGACCACGACCGTTACGTTGCTCTGATCGCCAAGCTGGGTCTGCGCAAGTAAGCCTTGCACCAAATGACAGACGCCTGAGTTAGTTCACTAGCTCAGGCGTTTTTTACTTCGGAGACGGCAAAAACAGAGCGAAGCTGTGTCATTCCACGGAAATTGGCGGTTTTTTTGAGCCGCAATGTGAGTTTCTCTGGAATGGCATCGTGTTCTGCGTTGTTGCCTCCGGGCTTGGCAGGTGGCCTTTACCTGCCAGCGGGTTCCCGCAATCACAGGAGATAGAACAATGAGCATTTTCAACAAAGTTACCAAGACCTTCCAATGGGGCCAGCACACGGTCACGATGGAAACCGGCGAAATCGCCCGCCAATCCACCGGCGCCGTGCTGCTGGACATGGACGGCACCGTGGTGCTGGCCACCGTCGTCGGCAAGACCGAAGGCAAGCCCGGCCAGGATTTCTTCCCCCTGACCGTGGACTACCTGGAAAAGAGCTATGCCGCAGGCAAGATCCCCGGCAGCTTCTTCAAGCGCGAAGGCCGTCCCAGCGAGTTTGAAACGCTGACCAGCCGCCTGATCGACCGTCCGATTCGCCCTCTGTTCCCCGAAGGCTTCTTCAACGAAGTGCATGTGGTGATCCACACCGTGTCCCTGAACCCCGAAGTGGATGCCGACATCGCAGCCATGATCGCGGTCAGCGCGGCCCTGTCCATCTCCGGCATTCCGTTCAACGGCCCCATCGGTGCAGCCCGCGTGGGTTATATCAACGGTGAATACGTGCTGAACCCAGGCCAGACCGCTCGCAAAGACTCCATCATGGATCTGGTTGTTGCCGGTACCGAAGCCGCCGTGCTGATGGTGGAATCCGAAGCCCAACAACTGTCCGAAGAAATCATGCTCGGCGCCGTGGTCTATGGCCACGAGCAGGGCAACATCGCCATCAACGCCATCCACGAACTGGTGCGCGAAGCCGGCAAGCCGGTGTGGGACTGGAAAGCCCCCGCCAAGGACGAAGCGCTGATCGCCAAGATCGACGGCTTGGCCAAAGCCAAGCTGGAAGCCGCTTACCAAATCCGCAACAAGCAAGCCCGCACCCAGGCATGCCGCACGGCCTATTCCGACGTGATGGCCGCCCTGAAGGCAGAAGGCGCTGCGTTTGACAGCGTGGCCATCGAAGGCCTGCTGTTCGAAATCGAAGCCAAGATCGTGCGCGGTCAAATTCTGGCAGGCGAGCCCCGTATCGACGGCCGCGACACCCGCACCGTGCGCGCCATCGAAATCCGCAACAGCGTGCTGCCCCGTACCCACGGCTCAGCCCTGTTCACCCGCGGTGAAACCCAGGCCTTGGTGGTCACCACCCTGGGCACCGAGCGCGATGCCCAGCGTATCGACGCCTTGAGCGGCGACTACGAAGACCGCTTCATGCTGCACTACAACATGCCTCCGTTCGCCACTGGCGAGACTGGCCGTGTCGGTACACCCAAGCGCCGCGAGATCGGCCACGGCCGTCTGGCCAAGCGTGCCCTGGTGGCTTGCCTGCCCTCCAAGGAAGACTTCCCCTACACCATGCGTGTGGTGTCGGAAATCACCGAGTCCAATGGCTCCTCGTCAATGGCTTCGGTCTGCGGCGGCTGTCTGTCGCTGATGGATGCTGGCGTGCCGATGAAGGCGCACGTGGCCGGTATCGCCATGGGCCTGATCAAGGAAGACAACCGTTTCGCCGTGCTGACCGACATCCTGGGTGACGAAGACCACCTGGGTGACATGGATTTCAAGGTGGCCGGTACAACCAACGGCATTACCGCCTTGCAGATGGACATCAAGATCCAGGGCATTACCAAGGAAATCATGCAAGTGGCATTGGCCCAGGCCAAGGAAGCGCGCATGCACATCCTGGGCAAGATGCAAGAAGCGATGTCGGAAGCCAAGACCGAAGTGTCCAACTTCGCACCGCGCCTGTTCACGATGAAGATCAACCCCGAGAAGATCCGTGACGTGATCGGCAAGGGCGGCGCCGTCATCCGTGCGCTGACCGAAGAGACCGGCACCCAGATCAATATTGATGAGGATGGCACCATCACCATCGCCTCCGCCGACCCAGCCAAGGCCGAAGAAGCCAAACGCCGCATCGAGCAGATCACGGCCGAAGTTGAAATTGGCAAGACCTACGAAGGCCCGATCACCAAGATTTTGGACTTCGGTGCTTTGGTCAATCTGTTGCCCGGCAAGGATGGCCTGCTGCACATCAGCCAGATCGCCCACGAGCGCGTCGAGAAGGTTACGGACTACCTGTCCGAAGGCCAGATCGTCAAGGTCAAGGTTCTGGAAACCGACGAAAAGGGTCGTATCAAGCTGTCCATGAAGGCCTTGATGGACCGTCCGGCCCAGTCGTCGGATCAGGGTTGAT
>JAVBYK010000209.1 GCA_030824095.1 bacterium | reverse complement strand
GAAAAGACCGTGTGTGTGGTGGAGGGTGGCGCGCAGCAGGTGTACCTGCGCACCCTGGGTGGCCCCTCGCCGCTGCTGATGGCCAAGGCCACCAACCAGGCCGTGCTGGAAAGCCTGCAAGGCAATGAATGCAGCCTGGCCCTGCTACCCACCATGCAGGCCCTGCCGTTCCTGCAGTCGCCCGCCGGAAAACCCTATGCGTTTATCGGCACGCCCATGGCAAACGATGGCCTCGGTGGCACCGTGCATGTGGTGGTGCGGCCCGACCAGCCGGCCCTGCTGAACGCTGTAAACGAGGCCATCCAGACCCTGATCCGCAACGGCACGCACGAGAAGATCAGCCGCCGGTATTTCCCGTTCAGCATTCTCTGATTCGAGCCGCTGGTGCCCCCTCCTCCCAAGTTCCCCGCACAAACCGTATCCCTGCGGCGCATGTCGCTGTGGCTGGCCGTTCTGGGGGTGGTGCTGCTGGTTGGCACGACGCTGATCCTGGCCATGGTCAGCCTGTCGGTGATCCAGGTCGCCGAAAGCGGTGGCGAGAACTCGGCACCCCAACAAATGGAGCGCTTGCGCGCGGTTGGCAACCTGGAGCGCCTGATCGCGCTGGGCGACCAGCTTGACAGCGAATCGGACCCGGAAAAATGGCGCGCCATCGCGCTGACCATGCAGGCCCTGGCCAGCCATCCGTCCCTGATCACGCTGTCCAGCAGCAATGGTGACCTGGCAGCAACCCAGGTCACGTTGTCCAACCTGCAGTCCCTGCAGGAGTCCGCGGCACAGCCAGCGGTTTCTGCGAGCCAGCGCCAGGACCTGCTGACCGAGGCCCATGCCCTATGGCAGCAGCGGCGCCAGGCGCTGAAGACACTGGCCGATGACACGGCGGTGGACATCGTGCAGAACAACACGCTGGCGGCGGACGAGATCTCCAGCTCCGCGCGCAAGATCCTGTTCACCACCATCACCGGCGCGGTGCTGGGGCTGACAGCCTGCGTCGCCCTGCTGCTGAACATGCGGCGCTATTTTTTGACGCCGCTGCTCAAGATATCGGACTTTCTGACCGGCGTGCACCGCCACCACGCCGACGTCGAGGCGCTGCCTGAGCCCAACAGCCAGGAAATGGCCGAGGTCGTGGCCGCCGTGCAGGCGCTGACCCAGGCCCAGGTTGCTCTGGAGGAAATGGCGCTGCATGACCGCCTCACGGGCCTTTTCAACCGCTACGCGCTGGAAGCCCGGTTGTACCAGGCCCTTTCCCACGCCCGCCGGGATGGCCGGCGCAGCGCTTTGATGTTCATTGATCTGGACCGTTTCAAGTCGGTCAATGACACGCTGGGACACGCCAGCGGCGACGAACTGTTGAAGACGGTTGCCGAACGCCTGGGCAGCAGCATCCGCGAGACCGATACCCTGGCCCGCCAGGGCGGCGATGAATTCATCCTGGCGGTGGACGATGTCAAGGACATCAATGCGGTTGGCATGATGGCGCAGAAGATGATTGACATGATTGCAATGCCCATCCACCTGGGCGGACTGGACCTCAGCGTGACCGCATCGGTAGGCATCAGCCTGTTTCCCGATGACGGGCTGGACCTGAATGAGCTGATGAAGAACGCCGACGTTGCCATGTACCAGGCCAAGGCCGCCGGGCGCGGCAATTTCCGCTTCTTCAACGCGTCCATGAACTCGGCGGCGCTGGAACGCCTGCACCTGGAAAACAACCTCCGACACGCCCTGGAGCGCCAGGAGTTTGTGCTGCACTACCAGCCCCAGGTGAATTTTGAGAGTGGTGTTGTGCAGGGCGTGGAGGCCCTGATCCGTTGGCAACGCCCGGACGGGCAACTGGTGGCGCCGCTGGAATTTATCCCGATAGCCGAAGACAACGGTCTGATCATCGCCATTGGCGAATGGGTCATTCGTGAGGCCTGCCGCACGCTGGCGTACTGGCGCACGCGAGGCCACACCACGCTGCGCATGGCCATCAACATCTCGGCACGCCAGTTCCGCAGTGCAGAGTTGATCCATGTGGTGCGCCAGGCGCTGGCGGAGTTTGATATTCCGGCGCGTTGCCTGGAGCTGGAGATCACCGAATCGATCGCCATGGAGAACCCGCAGGAAACCGTCCGCACGCTGCGCGCCATCAAGGACATGGGCGTGTCCCTGTCCATTGACGACTTTGGCACCGGTTACTCGTCGCTGGCCTACCTGAAGCTGTTTCCGATTGACTACCTCAAGCTGGACCGCACCTTTGTCAAGGACATCGAGTCCGACCGCAACGACGCCATGATCTGCGCCGCAGCGGTCAGCCTGGCACACAGCATGAAGCTGAAGGTCATCGCCGAGGGCGTGGAGACAACGGCCCAGGCCGCCTATCTGAGTGGCCAGGGCACGGACCTGATGCAGGGCTACCTGTTCAGCAAACCGGTCCACCGCGATCAGGTGCTGGCCCTGCTGGAGAACAATGCCTTTACCGGCACTGGCCAGCTGCCCCACTGAGGCTGCGCACTCGAATCAGCCCCGGCGTGGCCGACCCCGGTGGTAGCTGCCGGTGCCCCGGTGCGCCACGGCATCGGTGGGCAGCACATCACCAGGCTGGTAGTTCGGGCCGTGGTTGAGGCGCTCATACAGGGGCGCAAAGTCGGTCCGGGCCAGGGCCAGCAGGTCGTCCAGCTGGTTGAGCACGAAGTAGACCTCCTGAAAGTCGTCAATGCGGTAGTTGGTGCGCATCACCCGCTCCAGGTCAAAGGCAATGCGGTTGGGCGAATCGCTCTGGACGGAGAACACGCTTTCCGAATACGACGATGCGATGCCTGCACCGTAAATGCGCAGCCCTTCCTTCTGCTGCACCAGACCAAACTCCACCGTGTACCAGTAGACCCGGGCCAGCTCGGTGAGCTTGCCCAGTTGTTGCGCGCGCAAGCCGCCCTGGCCGTAGGCCTGGATGAAATCCGCCATCACCGGGTGCATTAGCATGGGCACATGGCCAAACACGTCGTGGAACACGTCGGGCTCTTCCAGGTAGTCCAGCTCGTGGGCACCGCGGATGAAGTTTCCGGCCGGAAAACGTCGGTTGGCCAGGTGGTCGAAGAACACATCATCCGGCACCAGCCCCGGCACCGCCACCACCTGCCAGCCGGTGGTCTTCATCAGCGTCTCGGACAGTTCCTCGAAGTTGGGGATGCGGTCTGCCGACATCGGCAGGTGGCGCATGCCTTCGACAAAGTCGTCGCA
>JAVBYK010000074.1 GCA_030824095.1 bacterium | reverse complement strand
CGTGGCAGCTACACCGCGGGCGCCGTGCTGCTGGCCATGGGCCGGCGTGGCACGCCGCGCAAGCTGGAGGTGCCCGGCGAGGAGTCGGCCAAGGTGGCCTACCGGTTGACCGACCCGGCGCAGTACGCGGGCCAGGCGGTGCTGGTGGTGGGTGGTGGCGACAGTGCCCTGGAGGCGGCCATTGCGCTGTCCCGGGAAGAGGGGACCGACGTCACGCTGTCCTACCGCAGCGCCGCGTTTTCGCGAGTCAAACAGAAAAACCGCACGCAACTGGAGCAGCAGCAAAAGGCCGGACGCATTCGGGTGCTGCTGCAATCCACCGTGCAGCGCATCGAAGAACACCATGTGCACATTGACCACGATGGTGTCGTGCAGCGCTTCAAGAACGATGTGGTGCTGGTCTGCGCCGGCGGCGTGCTGCCCACGCCCTTGTTGCAGCAGATTGGCATCCAGTTCGACACCAAGTTTGGCACCGCTTAGGTTTTGAGCCGTTGCGCGGTGGCTTGATCGGGGCGTTGCACAATCGCCCCATCACGACCACGCATGGGACCTATGAAAGTTTTTGGAATCGCCGGCCACTCCGGCATGGGCAAGACCACACTGCTGGAGCGCCTGATCCCTGAGCTGACCGGACGCGGCCTCACGGTCTCGCTGATCAAGCACAGCCACAAGTCCATCGACATCGACCGCCCCGGCAAGGACTCCTACCGCCTGCGCGAGGCCGGCTGTGGCGAGGTGGTGCTGCTGGGCAATGAGCGCTGGGCGCTGATGCACGAACTGCGTGGCGCCCCCGAACCTTCGCTGGACTACCTGCTGGGCCGGCTGGCCCCCTGCGATCTCGTGCTGGTCGAGGGTTTCAAGCACGGTGACTTTCCCAAGATCGAGGTCTGGCGCGCCGAACTGCAGCGCACCACGCTGTGGCCGCAGTGGCCGGGCATTGTGGCCATCGCCAGTGACGCCCCGTTGGACGCGGCAGCGCTGCCCGCCGGGGTGGCACCACCGGCCTGGCTGGACCTGGCGGACACGCGCGCCATGGCCGACTGCGTGCTGCAGCACGCCACCGCCCTATAAATCAATGAAGTCCAACACATCAAGGCGTCTGGGTGGCACAGCGTTTTGCGCAGGTAAAGGGGGAGCCCACGCAGCGGGCGGAGGACACGGAGCAAAACGCTGTGCCACCCAGGCGCCGGGCGCACGGCAGGGACGCTCCTGATGGACCGCCGCCACTTCCTGTTGACCGGCCTGGGCACCGCCTTGGGCGCCACCGGTTGCCAGAGCGCGTCGGACACGGCCCACATCACCGGCGGCTTTACCGGTGTCGATCAGGAGCGCGGCCACTGGCTGCGCGACAGCCTGCAGGGCGGCAAACCGTGGCCCGCGCCAGCCAAGGTTTTCAAGACGAAGGTGCTGATTGCCGGTGGTGGTGTCGCGGGTCTGGCCGCGGCGCGCGCACTGCGCCTGCGCGGCGAGGACGACTTTGCGCTCTTGGAGTTGGAAGACACGGCCGGCGGCAACAGCCGCGCCGGCACCATTGCCGGCCTGGCCTGCCCGCAGGGCGCGCACTACCTACCCTTGCCGGGCGACGATGCGCCCGAGGTGCAGGACCTGCTGGAGGAACTGGGCCTGCGCACGCGCGTGGCCGGGCGCTGGACGTATGACGAGCGCCACCTGTGCCACAGCCCCCAGGAGCGTCTGCTGTTCCAGGGCGAGTGGCAGGAAGGGCTGCTGCCGGTTCAGGGCGTGGGTGCAGAGACCCTGGTCCAGTACCAGAAATTTGCCACTCTGGTGGAGCAGGCGCGCAGCGCCGCCCGCTGGAGCATCCCGGTGCAAAACGGGGCGCCAGCCCTCGTGCAAAGGGCGTTAGCAGCTATCACTTTCATAGCGTATCTGGAGCAGAACGGACTGGATGATGCCCACCTGCGCTGGTACCTGGACTACTGCTGCCGCGATGACTACGGTGCCGGCATTGCCACCGTCTCGGCCTGGGCCGGCATCCACTACTTTGCCAGCCGCCATGGCTTTCACGCACCGGGTGCGCAGGGCGCGGAGCGCGAGGGCTTGCTGACCTGGCCCGAGGGCAATGCCTGGCTGACCCGTCGCCTGGCCGCGCCGCTGGGGGAGCGCCTGCACACCGGGCGCGTCGTGCTGCGCATCGCCAGTGGCCGCCACGGTGTGGAAGTGGATGCCTTCAACACCGCCACGCAGGCTGTGGAGCGCTGGCAGGCCGAACAGGCCATCGTGGCACTGCCGGTGTTCGTGGCAGCGCGCGTGGTCCTCAACCCACCCGAGTTTTTGCGACAGGCCGCCCGCACGGTGGCGTATGCGCCCTGGCTGGTGGCCAACCTCCACTTGGCAGGCCCGTTGCACGACCGCCCCGGTGCGGCGCCGAGTTGGGATAACGTGCTTTATGGTGCGAGCGGCGGCGCGGCCGGCGTCGGTGCCGGCCTGGGCTATGTGGATGCCACGCACCAGACTCTGCAGGCGGTTGCCGGGCCCACGGTGCTGACCCACTACCGGGCGCTGGGCGATGTGGCAGGCACGGCACCCGGCGCCGCCGTGGGCGCGGCCGGGCGCACGCTGCTGCTGGAGCGACCCTGGTCCGCCTGGCGCGACCAGATTGTGGCCGAGCTGTCGCAGGCGCACCCCGATCTGGCGGGCAAGGCCACGCGCATGGACATCACCCGCTACGGCCACGCCATGGCCATTCCCCAGCCACAGCTTAATGGTCAAATTGGCCACTGGCCCTCGCAGCATCTACGCAGTGTGCTATCAAAACAGAAGCGCTATCCGGCGCGACCGGTGCTGGCCTGGGAGCGGCTGCGCTTTGCCCACAGCGACTGGGCGGGCTACTCGGTGTTTGAAGAGGCGTTTACCGCCGGGCACGCCGCAGCCGGCTAAGCCGCGCGCAGCGCCTGGGCCGGCAGCCACTCGTTCAGGAAACCCAGAAAGGCCCGGGTGCGCGCCGGCATCAGCTTGCGCGAGGGCACGGCTGCAAACACCGTCAGGCGGCCATAAATCCAGTCTGGCAGCAAGTGCACCAGTTCACCACTGGTCAGGTGCCGCTCGGCCAACAGGCGGGACAGCACGGCCACGCCAGCACCGTCCAGTGCCGCGCGGTACAGCACGTCAATGCTGACCGATTGCAGCGCCACCGGCATGTCCACCTCCACGGCCTCACCGTCACCCTGGGCCGGGCGCAGGCGCAGCCGGCGGTTGCTGCTGCCGCC
>JAVBYK010000344.1 GCA_030824095.1 bacterium | reverse complement strand
TGGCGGGAGATGTGTGCGAAGAACCCGGAATTTGACGTGGCCCGACTGTTCTCCCGGGGCAACCCGCAGTTGAGCCCTGACGAGTGCGCGGCCTATGCAGCGCCGTTTCCAGACAAGGGGTTCCGTGCTGCCACACGCGCCTTTCCTGCCATGGTGCCGGATCGGCCCGACGCGGTCGGTGCAGCTATAGCACGCCAGGCGCGCGCTTTTTGGCAAACCCAGTGGCATGGCAAAGCCTTGATGGCCATCGGCATGCAAGACCCGGTTTTAGGCCCTGCGGTCATGGAGTCGCTGCAACAAACCATCGCGGGTTGTCCGGAACCGCTGCGCCTGGCTGACGCTGGACATTTCGTTCCGGAGTGGGGCGAGGGCATAGCCGATGCAGCGGTGGCGCATTTCCGGGAAGCCGACGCGTAAAAAACGAGGGTTATCCCGATGGGCCGTGCAATCCAACCCAATTGTTTGGCATTGTTTTTGTGGATCGCAAACAATTTCGCCCTTGGTAGTGCACAATGTTTCCAAAGATAACGACTTGTGGTTTGAATGCATACCGATACTGACACGCTGCATTTCCTGGATGACGAAAGCGATGCGGGCGTCTCTGCGGGATTGGTCTGGCGTTTGATGATCATTGACGACGAGCCGGACGTCCACCGTGCCACAACGTTTGCGCTGGCGGGCGTCAAGATTCTGGGGCGGCCCCTGCAGTTTTTGCATGCGTACTCCGCCGCCGAAGCCACTCAGCAGTTAAGCACCGAGTCCGATGTGGCCGTCATCCTGCTGGATGTGGTGATGGAGCGGGAAGACGCCGGGCTTGCACTGGTGAAGACCATCCGGCAGGACCTCCGTTTGACCGAGCTGCGCATCATTCTGCGCACCGGTCAGCCGGGCTATGCTCCCGAGATCGAGACCATCCACGATTTCGACATCAACGATTACAAGACCAAGTCCGAACTCACACGCACCAAGCTGTACGCAACGGTCACGGCCGCAGTCCGTGCCTACGAGCAAATCCGCAAGCTGGATCAACTGGCGTTTTATGACCGTTTGTGCAGCTTGCCCAACCGCAACAAGTTCATCGACCTCAGCGACGAGCGATTGGGATCTGGTCAGCACGATTCGGATGTCATCGCCATCCTGGACATCGATGATTTCTCCGAAATCAATGATGCCCTGGGCCACCAGCAGGGAGACCGCCTGTTGCAGGCAGTGGCCGAACGGCTCAAGGTGGAATTGGGCCCGGAGGTAATTCTGGCGCGTCTGGGCGGCGATACCTTTGGGCTGATGGGCTCCCATTCTGTGGTGGATCCCCTGACTGTGCTGGGCATGTTCCGTTCACCATTCAAGGTCCACGAAGACTCGATGGTGGTGACGGCGACCATGGGCCTGACCCAGTATCTGGGGAACGGAATCGCCGGTCGAGATGCGTTGAAAGACGCCAATATTGCCCTCAAACTGGCCAAGAAAAGCCGCCGTGGCGGCTTCGTTATGTTCTCGGCGGAAATGGGGGCCGACATCCGCGAGCGCGTCCGGCTCTTGCAGGCCTTGCGCCACGCAGTGGAGAGTGAGCGGCTGTTTGTCGTGTACCAGCCGCAGATCAACCTGATCAGCGGGAACCTGGTCGGGGTCGAGGCACTGATCCGCTGGCGCAATGAAGATGGCTCGTTTGTGCCGCCTGATCGCTTCATTCCGCTGGCAGAGGCATCCGGCATGATTGTGGCCATTGGCGATTGGGTCCTGCGCGTTGCCTGCCATGAGCTGGTTCGGCTGCAGTCACTGGGGCTGCCGGATCTGCGCATGTCGGTCAATGTTTCGCAGATTCAGTTCCGGCATCCCGAATTCCTGGACAAGTTGCGGGCTGCGGTCGTCGAAACCGGCATCAATCCCAAGTGTCTTGAACTCGAAATTACCGAGTCGGTCGCCATGGAGGACCCGGACTTCATGCTGGAAACCCTGCACAAAGTCCGCCGGATGGAAATCTCCATTGCCATTGACGACTTTGGCACGGGCTACTCGTCCCTCAGCCATTTGCGCCAGTTGCCCATTGACCGGTTAAAGATTGACCGTGCATTTGTGAACGAGCTGAACAACGCGGTACTGGGCGGGCATATTGCATCCATGGTCATTGAGCTGGGGCGCAAGCTGAACCTGACGGTGATCGCAGAGGGCATCGAAGAAGAGGCGCAGGCTCAAACCCTGCGCAGCATGGGTTGCCATGAAGGCCAAGGCTATCTGTACGCCAAGCCCATGATGTCTACGCAGCTGGTTCAGTGGGTTCAGGACCGCAGTACAACGGCATAGAGCCGGCTGGGTGTTCCCGGTCGTGCCCCATAATTGGGCCGTGAAAAAACACATCTATATCTACTCTCCCTCCGGTGCAGTGCGCGATAAAGCGGCTTTCAACCGGGGAATTCGATACCTCCAGTCACTGGGCCACGAAGTGGAGGTGGACCCGGACGCACTCTCGCGCCACCTGCGCTTTGCCGGCGATGACGACACCCGTCTTGCAGCCATTCACCGCGCAGCAGCCAGTGGCGCCGATGTCGCGATGATCTCGCGCGGTGGATATGGACTCACCCGTATCCTGGGTGGCGTGCGCTACAAGACCGTGGCCAAGGCTATTGAACGTGGAACCCACTTTGTGGGTATCAGTGACTTCACAGCGCTGCAGTTGGCGTTACTGAGCAAGACGGGCAGCATCACCTGGGCAGGCCCGGCCCTGTGCGAAGGTTTTGGGGTGGGGGGGAAGTCTGACCAGCAGGATGGCCAAGGTCACGCGGACGTTCAGCGCCCGGACGACATCATGGAGGACTGCTTCAATGACATGCTGACAGGGCAGGGCGAAGGAACCGGCTGGCGTCAAAACCGTGAAGAGGGTATACCAGAAGCGGTACGCGCCAGCAATGCCACTATTTGGGGCGGCAATCTCACCCTGGTGGCATCCCTGCTGGGCAGTGACTACTTCCCCCAGATCAAGGGCGGCATATTGTTTCTGGAAGATGTTGGTGAACACCCCTACCGTATCGAGCGACTCCTCACGCAGTTGCTGCATGCGGGCGTCCTGTCTCGGCAAAAAGCCATCGTGCTGGGGCAGTTCACCGAGTTCAAACTGACCTCGCACGACCGGGGCTTCAAGTTGCAGACCGTGGTTCAGTGGCTGCGCAGCCAGACCAAGACGCCCATCCTGACCAACTTGCCCTACGGGCATGTCGCCACCAAGGTGCTGCTACCCGTTGG
>JAVBYK010000488.1 GCA_030824095.1 bacterium | reverse complement strand
GCCGCAGCGCTGGCTGCACCGCCTGCCGGACGCCACCGTGCAGGCCATCACCGACCAGACCCGCAGCCTGCTGGCACTGGTCCCATCCACCGGAGACCTTCAGCCATGACCCACATCGTCTTCTACGAGAAGCCCGGCTGTGGCGGCAACGCCCGCCAGCGCAGCACGCTGCTGGCGGCCGGCCACACCCTCGAACAGCGCAACCTGTTGACCACGCACTGGACACCACAAAGCCTGCTGGCCTTTCTGGGACCGTTGCCGGTGGCGGACTGGTTCAACCGCGCCGCACCACGCATCAAGAGCGGAGAGGTCCGCCCCGAGACCCTGGACGGCTACCGCGCGCTGGACCTGCTGCTGCAGGACCCGCTGCTGATCCGCCGCCCGCTGATGCAGCGCACCGACACCGGCGCCCGCCATGTCGGCTTCGAAGTGGCCGCGGTGGATGCCTGGGTCGGCCTTGGCGCGAAACCCGCATCGGCGGCCACGCTGGAGGGCTGCGCCTCACCCACCGAGCGCTGCGCCACCCCTGACTGATCCGCCAGGTGATTACATGCCTTTTAGGCCTCCAGCCCTCGTCGATTATCAGTTTATAGCTATATATTTGATAGCAATCTCATGCCGGCACTGCGGCTTCCGGGAACGGTGACTGGATGAGGGGCGCCAGCCGCTGCACCGTCATCTCGACAAACGCCGTCACCGCGCGCGGCACATGGCGGCGGCTGGGGTAGACCACGTACAGGTTGCCCACGCCGCTGGCCACGCCGGGCAGCACCTCCACCAGCTCACCCGAGCGGAAGCTGGATTGCAGCGAGCTGATGGGCAGCAGGCAAATGCCCAGGCCGCCGATGGTCGCCTTCTTCTGCGCTGGCCCGGTGTTGGCGCTGAAGCGCCCGGTCACGGCGATCTGCGTGGAGCCGTCCGGCCCGTTCAGTCGCCAGGTGGTCGGCCCGGCTGGGCCTATGGCGCGTATGCAGTCGTGTGCCACCAGATCGTGTGCCGTGCGCGGCGTGCCGCGTGCCGCCAGATAGGCCGGGCTGGCGGCCAGGGCCAGGTAGCCGCCGGCCACCTTGCGCGCTACCAGGCTGGAATCCGGCAGATCCGGGCTGCCGCGAAACGCCACGTCAATGCCCTCGCCAATGAAGTCGGCCATGGCATCGGCCAGCACAAACTCCAGTTGCACACCAGGGTAGCGCTCCAGAAACTCGGCGATCCACTCCATCTGGAAAAACTCAAAAAACCCGGCTGACGCCGCCACACGGATGCTGCCCTTGGGTGCCTGGCTGTCGCCGGCCAATTGGCTGGCGGCGTTCTTCAGCGCATCAATCTGATCGGCGCACTGGTCAAACAGCGTGCGGCCGGCGTCGGTCAGCGTCAGCTTGCGGGTAGTGCGCTGCAGCAGGCGGGCCTGCAGCGCATCTTCCAACTGCGCCACTTGGCGGCTCAGTGTGGTGGGCGGCATGGCCAGGCGGCGGGCAGCTTCGGCAAAGCTGCCGGCCTGTACCACCTGCACAAACAAGGCCATCTGGTTCAGGTCGAGCATGGCATTCCTCATGAAAACGGCATAGTGAATGCCGATTGTTGCATCTACTCAAGTAATGCACGCACCCTTACGCTACCTGAACCACAGAAACTGGAACTTCCCATGACCAACACCACCAAGACCCTCTTCGAACCCTACCGCATGGGCGCCATCACGCTTGCCAACCGCCTGGTCATGAACCCCATGACCCGCAGCCGCGCCGACGCCACCGGAACGCCGCAAGACTTGATGGCCGAGTACTACGGCCAGCGCGCCACGGCCGGCCTGATCGTGTCCGAAGGCATTGCACCATCGGCCAACGGCAAGGGCTATGCCCGCATCCCCGGCCTGTGGAGTGATGCCCAGGTGCAGGCCTGGAAGCCGGTGGTCAACGCGGTACACGCCAAGGGCGGAAAAATCTTTGCGCAGTTGATGCACACCGGCCGCGTCAGCCACGCGGCCAACATGGCGGCCGATGCCAAGATCGTGGCCCCCAGCGCTTTGGCGCTGGCCGGGCAGATGTACACCGATGCCCAAGGCATGCAGGACCACCCCGTGCCCCAGGCCATGACTGAGGCCGATATCGCCCAGGCCAAGGCTGAGTTTGTGCAGGCCGCCAGGAACGCCATCGCCGCCGGTTTTGACGGCGTCGAACTCCACGCCGCCAACGGCTACCTGCTGGAACAGTTCCTGAGCCCCACGACCAACCAGCGCACCGACACCTGGGGCGGCAGCGTGGAGAACCGCATCCGCTTCGTCGCCGAGGTGGCGCGCGAAACAGCGGCTGCCATTGGCGGCGACCGGGTGGGCATTCGCATTTCCCCCTATGGCGCCAATGGCGGCATGTCCGCCTACCCCGAGCTGGAAGAAACCTACTTCAAGCTATTGCCCCTGCTGGCCGAAACCGGTCTGGTCTATGTGCACGTAGCGGACCACGTCGCCATGGGCGCCCCCGCAGTGCCTGCGGCGTTCAAGCAGGCGCTGCGCAAGGCCTGGCCGCGCACCTTCTTCATCGGCGGCAGCTTTGACCAGGCTTCGGGCCAGCAGGCGGTGAATGACGGCCTGGTGGACCTGGTCGGCATCGGCCGCGCCTTCCTGGCCAACCCGGACCTGGTGCAGCGCCTGCAAAAAGGCCTGCCCCTGAACGCGCCCGACATGGGCAGCTTCTTCACACCGGGCGCCATGGGGTATACGGACTACCCGCTGGCCACGGCCTGACGGTTCCCTTGGGGTGACGGGTTCGGCCTTGGCACGAACCCTGCATCTGCCTCGACAGCAACCCCAGGAGAGCGCCATGCCCATTTACGACTACCACTGCCCGGCCTGCGGCAACCGCTTTGAAGCCCTGGTGCGCACGGGCGACACCCCGGCCTGCCCGCAGTGCCAGAGCACGGCGCTGGAGAAATGCGTCTCCCCAATCGCCCCGGCCGGCAAGATCGAGGCCATCCGCATGGCGCACCGCCGCGTGGCCGCCGCGCAGGGCCATTTTGACCACTACAGCCCGTCCGACAAGGCCAAGCTGCTGCAGGGCAAGAAGAACATTTGAGCGCACAAGCCTTCTTCCGCGACCTGCGCGCCGCGCTGGCGCACACGCTGTGCACGCAGGGCGAAGCCACGCGCACCGAGGCCGTGTTGCTGCAGGCCTGGGACAGCTTTGATGGCAACGTGGCGATCCAGTCCGAAGGGCAGCCCGCGATCGCCTGCCGCAAGGGTTGCCCCAGTTGCTGCACGCT
>JAVBYK010000360.1 GCA_030824095.1 bacterium | reverse complement strand
AGCTGCGTGCCCGCGTTCACATACACCGCGGTGCCGGCCAGCATGCCGAGCTGGCTGACCCAGTAATAGGTGCCGACGCGCATGGTGGTCAGGCCCATGGCCAGGTTGATCAGGAAGAACGGCACCACCGGAATCAGGCGCAGGCTGAACAGGTAGAGCGCGCCGTCCTGCGCCAGACCGCGGTTGATCTCGCCCATGCGGCTGGCAAAGCGCGCCTGCACCCAGTCGCGCAGCAGGTAGCGCGACACCAGAAACGCCAGCGTGGCGCCCAGTGTGGAGGCGAACGATACGATCAGCAGCCCCCAGCCCAGCCCGAACACCGCACCCCCGGCCAGCGTGATGATGGTGGCGCCGGGAAACGACAGCGCCGTGGCTACCACATACAGCGCAAAGTAGGCCAGCGCCACCGTGACGGGGGACTGCGCATACAGTGCGGCCAGGCGTTCCTGACTCCTGCGCAGCGCATCCAGGTTGAGTGCGTGGTGCAGGTCCAGCGCAAAGAACAGCGTGGCGCACAGCAGCAGCGCGGCCAGCAGCAGGATCTTCTTGGCGTTCATGCGCAGCGGGCTAAGTGGGGTGGTTCAGGCGGGGCGGCCAATGCGCAACTGGCCCGCCTCGTCCTGCTCCAGCGGCACCGCCATTAACGACTCGCCCTCGCAGTCGCCGGCCTCGCACACGCCGTCGGCCCAGCGGTAGCGTGCGTAGTGCACGTTGCAGGTGATGCTTGTGTGCGGCTTGAAGATGAGCTGCGCCTGTTTGGCCGCCAGCGGCACGCCAAAGTGCGCGCAGCGGTTCACAAAGGCTTTCACCTGCGTGCCACTGCGCAGCAGCATCAGGCGAAACGGCTGGGTGGGGCCACCGCCCGTGTCCAGCTCCATCAGCGTGGGCTGGCCATCCGCCAGGCCCTGCCATGTGCACAGCGGTGTGCCGGGCTCTGGCGCATGGGGCAGTTCAAACCAGTGCTGGGGCGTGGGGGGCGAGGATGACATGCCCCAAGTTTAGTGGGCCGGGGTGACGGGCGGTGTGGTGGGCGGCTTGGGCACAAAGCCGATCCGCAGCCCGCCTTCTGTCACCGTGATGCTGCCCGGCTGCATGCCCAGCCCATCGGGCAGCGCCAGGTCCTGCGGGCGCATGCGGTGCACCACCACCTCCAGCAGCGTGCGCTCGGACAGCGCCTGACCATAGCTGTTGAGCAGCGCCACCACGCCCGGCTGCAGCGTGGGGAACTGCAGGCGTTTGAAGCGCAACTGGTGTGCGCGCACCGTGCGGTCGCTGGCCTCATAGCGCAGCGCAAATTCCAGCTCCAGCGTGCCCTGGTGGCCGCGCCGCAGCGCCGGGCCGGCGGCGTCCACCACCGCCTGCGCACCCAGGCGGTTCTGTGCGGGCAGCAGTTGCAACTGCGGCACCTGCACATCTAGATTCATCAGCCCCTGAACGGGAAACCGCAGCGGGAAGCGCTCTGCCACCGCGCGCTGCACCTGCGCAAGGGACACGGTGTGGTGCGGCAGCGCCTGGGGCTGGTCGTCGGCTTCCCCGTCACCCGGCTCGGCCCGGGCCAGTTGGCCTAGGGGCAGGAGCAGGGTGGTGCTGAGAAGAAGTCGGCGGCGCATGGGTAGTCGTTTTCAAATTTTGGTTGTTTTATTTTCAATCGGTCGGCATTTGAGTTTTAATTGGTCGAAATCATTTTGCATTGGATTGTGATGACCATCGATCTATCCCTCTCATCCACTGTAGCTGTTCCCCGTCATGTGCAGCGCAAAATTGCCACCGCCCTGCAAGACACGCGCGTGGTGCTGCTGGTCGGGCCGCGGCAGGCGGGCAAAACAACCTTGTCCCGGCTCTATGCCAACGACGACCGCCCCTACATCACGCTGGACGATCCCGCCACGCTGATGGCAGCGCGCTCGGACCCCGCCGGGTTTGTGCGTGGCTTGAAGCAAGCTGTTATTGATGAGGTCCAACGCGCACCCGACCTGCTGCTGGCCATCAAGGAAAGCGTGGACAAGGACCCGGCCCCGGGCCGCTTCCTGCTCACCGGTTCAACCAACCTCATGGCCATGCCACTGGTGGCGGATTCGCTGGCGGGCCGGCTCGAAGTCATCACACTGTTGCCCTTTGCCCAGGCCGAGTTGGAGGCTACACCGGGCGATGTGCTGGACCGTCTTTTTGATGGGGATGGCTTGCCGGCCGTGCGCGACCCCGTGGTGGGTGACGCATTGATGGATCTGGTGCTTAAAGGCGGTTACCCCGAAGTTCTGCGTCGCCCGAATGCCAGCCGCCGACAAGCGTGGCTGCAGGACTATGTGGCGCTCATCCTGGATCGTGATGTACGCGACATCGCCAACATTGACCAGCTCGACCGCATGCCGCGCTTGCTGGATGTGCTGGCTGCCCACGCGGGCCAGTTGGTCAACCACAGCAGCTATGGCGCAGCACTGGGCCTGACAGCACCGACGGCGCAAAAGTATGTGGGCATCCTGGAGCGACTGTTTCTGCTGCGTCAGGTTTCGCCCTGGTCCAGCAACGCAGTGAGCCGCCTTACCAAAACACCCAAACTGCATTTTCTGGATACGGGCCTGCTGGCCGCACTACGCGACACGACTGTTGTCCAACTACGCAAAGACCGCACTGGCTACGGACCGTTGCTGGAGAACTTTGTCGTGTCTGAAGTGCTCAAGCTCATCACCTGGTCGGACAAGCGCTTGCGCGTTTCGCATTTCCGCACCAAGGACCAGGATGAGGTGGACCTCGTATTGGAGGATCGGCAAGGGCGTGTCATCGGCATTGAAGTGAAAGCCAGCGCCACCGTGCGTCCCCAAGACTTGCGTGGGCTGCGCCAGCTGCAAGCCGCCGTGGGGGACAAGTTTGTGCAGGGCTTGGTGCTGCACGACCATGACCGCATCACCCCCTTTGATGAGAAGCTGCACGCGGGACCGGTTTCACTGCTGTGGCAGGGATAGCCCGGCTACGCCTTGGGCGGCCGGTGCAGTGCGCAGATCTTGTTGCCGTCCGGGTCGCGCAGATAGGCCAGGTAGAGCTTGCCCACTGAAGCATCGCGCCAGCCCGGAGGGTCTTCGCAGGTGGTGCCGCCGTTGGCAACGCCTGCTGCATGGAAGGCATCGGCCTGCTCGGGTGACTGCATGGAAAAACCAATGGTGCTGCCATTGCCGTGCGTGGCCGGCTCGCCATTGATGGGTGTGGTGATGCCGAACAAGCCGGTGGGGCTGCGGTAGAAGTAGCGACCGGCTACGCC
>JAVBYK010000043.1 GCA_030824095.1 bacterium | reverse complement strand
GGCGGCCTCAAGGACAGCGTGGCCTTGAGCTGGATACCCGTCACCAACGCCCGGGCGTACTTCCTGCATGCCATGGGCGCGCAGGGCGATGACATGATTTTCTGGTCCAGCAGCGAGGTGCCCGACACCGGTTTTGGGCTGTTTGACTACCTCTCCAACGGCACCATCGACAAGTGGATTGCCGAGAAAGTGATTCTGGGCGCCGGTGTGACCCAGTGTGCGGTTCCCAAGGGCATCTTTGCCGCCCGTGACGGTGGCGGCTCACGCGGCCGCGAGGATGCTGGCGCCATGTTGCGCATGGTGGCCTACGGCGGCGAGCACGGTTTTGTCCACCCGCCCCGCCCCACCGATGCCAAGATTCCATGGAACCAGGAATGGTCGGTGCGGCTGCGCGTGAAGTCGCAGACCATGGCCATGCTGGGAGAGGACATGGGCGAACGCAGCAGCGACAACCGATCCGGCAAGCGCCGGCCAGCGGCACCGGTGGACGCGGATCAGGGCGACACAGGCGAAGACAGCCAGCCGACCAACAAGATGCAATTGCCCAACCCGGCCGGCCTGCTCAAAGGGCTGTTCGGCCGCTAAGGCCATCGGGCCGGGCGCGCAACCTGCTCCCTACCAGGACCGGACTCGGGCCAGGTCCGGCTTTTCCAGCCATTGTGCAAACTCATCCGCCAGTTGCACGCTGGCGCTGCAAGCTGCGTTCCAGACCTTGACGCGCGCCGCCAGGTCGTTGCCGTAGCGGGTGAAGTCGGTGCGATCGGGCAGCTTGCCGTTGGGCAGGGCCTTGACCCATTCCGGATTGGGTGCCAGCAGCACCATGGTGTCCAGGTGGTGGGTGGCGTGGTGGCGCCACTTGAGGCTCTTGTCCAGCCAACCGGGCACCACGGCCTTCTGGAAATGCGGGTACAGCACCAGGCCTTTGTGGTCATTCTGGCCTCCCGCCCTCGTGAATTCTGGATCTATAGCTATTAAATTCATAGCATTTTTGCGGGCACCGGGGTAGTTCAGGTGCAGGTGGTAGTCGGTGATGCCACCATCCCAATAGGCCCCCGGTGGCGCGCCGGGAATGTTGTGCACGGCTTTCAGCACAAACGGGATCGAGCAGCTCGCCTGCAAGGCGCTCTGGAAATTGGCCAGGCTCAAGGGCACTTGGCGGGTGCGGTAATCGTCCGTGGCAAACGGCAATGGTGCGCACGAGCAACCCGCCGCAGGGCCGCCCCAAGGCGGGTTAGCCCCCGTGGGGGGCAGCGACCCGCGCAGCGGTGGAGCGTGGGGGCCAACATCGACCGGGCTGGAGAACACCACCCGCTCCAGCCAGGCACCCATGGCCTTGCGGCGTACGGCGTTGGTCAGGAAAGCACCGAAATAGCCCAGCGGCGTGCGCAGGCCGTGCTCGGTCTGCAGGATGTGGCGCCCGCGGGAGGTCACGATGTGCAGGCGGTAGCGCGGATGCTGCAGCACCTCCCCAACCCTGCCCCCGTAGAAGGCCTGCAGGTTTTGGCCAAACAGCTCGCTGATCATCGCCGCGCTGGGGCGTTTCTGCCCGGGCGGCAGCTCGTAATGCTGGTGGATGTAGTCGTGCTCCAGCCGCTCAAACGCCGCCACCGACTGGTCCAGGCACGCGGTGGCCATGCGCCAGGCGCCAATCGATGCGCCGACCAGGTCCACCGGCTGGCTGGAGCGCGTCAGCCACTCCCCAAAGATGAAGCGGTCCAGCGCCCCCAGCAGCAGGCCCTTGGGGCCGCCGGCCGCGGCCGGAATGGTGCTAATGGCATCGGGCTGCAGCCCGTTTTGGGCGATGACCTGGCGCGCCAGCGGTCCGGCGTAGATGTGAAGCGCTTGCATGCTAGGAATGATCAACTCGCCGCAGGGCCGCCCCAAGGCGAGTTAGCCCCCGTGGGGGGCAGCGACCCGCGAAGCGGCGGAGCGTGGGGGTCATGTGTGCGCAGCCCAGTCAAACGGGTCTTGCTGCAGCACGGTGTCAATATCCAGGTCCAGCACCACACCCACCGGATCGGGAAACGTCACGGCCATGGCGCGCTCGTTGAGATTGGCCTCCTTGGCACGGGCGCGCCAGGTGGCCAAGTGGATGACGCCGGCCAACGGCTCATACACATTGTTCTCGAATGGCGCGTACTGGTGCTCCAGTGCATCAATCATGGGCTGCGGGAAATGCCACATGCGGGCAAAACCGGCACCCACCGTGGCGTAGCAGTAGCCCAGTTCGCGTCGCTCCAGCTTGGCACGGCGCAGGTCCAGCGGTGGCATTTCGTGGTCCAGCGTGGCCATGACCTCGGGCATGCCCAAGTGCATGGCCAGCTCGCCAATCGCGTGGATCAGGCCGCAGGTGAACGCCGCCTGCTGGTTTTGCCGCACCAGGCCCGCCAGCGAGCGTGATACCTTGGCCACGTTGAGGCTGTAGTCCCAGAAGCGCTGCAGGTTGATGCCGGGCACGGCCTTGGGCGAAGCCACGCTGGCTGCCGTCTGGGCCATGGTCTTGACGTGGGCCAGGTCCAGCACGGCCAGGGCCTCGGACACGCTGTTGATCTTGCCGGAGAGCTTGAAAAAACTGGAGTTGGCCAGTTGGAGCAGACGGGTAGTCAGTGCGGGATCGGTGCTGATGAGCTGGGTGATACGCCGCAGGTCCACCTCTGGTCGCTCCAGCTCCGTCAGCAGCAGCGCCACCACCTTGGGGATGCTGGGCAGATTGAACTGCTGTTCCAGCAATGCACTGAGATTCATGAAATACGGCCTCCTCCAATAGTCAACCCGACAAAATGCACCACTGAGCCTGCAGGTCAACGATCTCCGGCGCGCCACGCCGGGTTTGCCGGGTTGGAACGATGATATCGTTCCGCCAGGGTCCTGCCGACAGGTCGGTCCGAATACTCTGCCAGCCCTATGCCAACGCCCCGTTTCCCCATCACCCGTGTCGCCCTGATTCTCGCCGCCTTCCTCATGCGACCCGGTGTGGCGGGTTCAGCCGAAACGTCTCCCGCGCAGATTCAGTTCACTGCGGCAGAGACGGCCTATATTGAGCAGGCCGACGCCATCAAAATGTGCGTTGACCCCGACTGGGCACCCTTTGAACGCATCAACAAGCAGGGCCAGCATGAGGGCATTGCTGCTGATTTGGTTCAGCTGGTAGCCCAGCGTGTCGGTCTGCGCATTGAACTCTATCCGGTCAAGGATTGGGAGCAAAGCCTGGCGGCATCCAAAAGCAAGCGCTGTCAGATCATGAGTTTTCTCAACCAGAC
>JAVBYK010000153.1 GCA_030824095.1 bacterium | reverse complement strand
GAGTTCGCAGTGCGTCACGCTGGCGCGGTGGATCTTGGACTTGAGCAGGGTTCTGAACATGGCTTTTATGGCTTGAAAAGGAAACACGGCGGCCAGATGTGTACCATCCCAGACCACCCCCAACAACGCCGCGTAGTGTATGGCAGGCCGGGGGGCATTTTGTATACCGATTCCCTATGAAAAAGTCCTTTGATTTCTCACCCGCATCCATCCAACAACTGGCCCAGACCGACGTGGCGCGCGCCCTGGCCGAGGACGTGGGCGCCGGCGACCTGACGGCCGGGCTGATTGACCCCACGCGCCTAGCCCGCGCCCGTGTGCTGGCCCGCGAAAGCGCCGTGGTCTGCGGCCAGGCCTGGGTGCAGGCAGCCATTCTGGCGCTGGACCAAGAGGCGCAAATCACCTGGTACGTGCAGGACGGCGGCCGCTGCGAGGCCAACCAGGTGGTGTTTGAGGTGGAAGGCCGCGCCCAGGCCCTGCTGACGGCCGAGCGCACCGCGCTGAACTTTTTGCAACTGCTCAGCGCGGTGGCCACCAAGACCGCCACCTACGTGGCCGCAGTCGCCGGCACCCGTGCGGCGATTGTCGACACGCGCAAGACGCTGCCGGGTCTGCGCCTGGCACAAAAATACGCCGTGCGCTGCGGTGGCGGCACCAACCACCGCGTCGGCCTGTACGACGCGGTGCTGATCAAGGAAAACCACATCGCCGCCGCCGGTGGCATTCCGCAGGTGCTGCAGCAGGCTGCCAGGATTGCCGCCGAGGCCGACTTTGTCGAAATCGAAGTCGAGACGCTGGAGCAACTCCGCGAAGCGCTGGATGCCGGTGCCCGCATGGTGCTGCTGGACAACATGGGCCTGCCCACCTTGCATGAGGCGGTCCGCATCAACGCCGCGAAAGGGAATCAGGCGATCCTGGAAATCTCCGGCGGCGTCACGCTGCAAGGCCTGCGCGCGCTGGCCGAAACCGGTGTGGACCGCATCTCCATCGGCACCCTGACCAAGGACGTGCAGGCCACCGACTACTCCATGCGCTTTGAGGCGCTGGCGGGAGCCCAGGCATGAACACCACTGTGCAAACCATTGACGTTGACTACGAGCAGCCCGACACCTCGCCAACGGGTGCTCCCGGTGTCTGCAGCACCCGCCACGCCTGGGCACGCGTGCCGGTGGAGCCGACACAACACGAGCGCGCCGCGCTGAAGGACAAAATCCGCCGCCTGCTCAAGGAGAAGAACGCGGTCATGGTGTCGCACTACTACGTGCACCCCGACCTGCAGGACCTGGCCGAAGAGACCGGCGGGCTGGTCAGCGACTCGCTGGAGATGGCCCGCTTCGGCCGCGACCATGCGGCGCAGACGCTGGTGGTCTCGGGCGTGAAGTTCATGGGCGAGACCAGCAAGATCTTGTCGCCGCACAAGACCGTGCTGATGCCCGACCTGGACGCCACCTGCTCGCTCGACCTGGGCTGCCCGATTGACGAATTTTCAGCCTTCTGCTACGCCCACCCGGACCGCACCGTGGTGGTCTACGCCAACACCAGCGCGGCCGTCAAGGCGCGCGCCGACTGGCTGGTGACATCGAGCTGCGCGCTGGACATCGTGCGTGCGCTGAAAGACAGCGGCCAGAAGATCCTGTGGGCGCCGGACCGCCACCTGGGCGCCTACATCCAGCGCGAAACCGGCGCCGACATGGTGTTCTGGAACGGCGCCTGCATCGTGCACGACGAGTTCAAGGCCTTCGAGCTGGAGTCGCTTAAAAAGGAACACCCCAGGGCCAAGGTGCTGGTCCACCCCGAGTCGCCGGCCGATGTGATTGCGCTGGCCGACGCCGTGGGGTCGACGTCCGCTATCCTGGCCGCCGCGCGCACGCTGGACGCCACCGAGTTCATCGTCGCCACCGACAACGGCATGATGCACAAGCTGCGCACGCTGAACCCCGGCAAGACCTTCATCGAGGCACCGACTGCCGGCAACAGCGCCACCTGCAAGAGCTGCGCGCATTGCCCGTGGATGGCCATGAATGGCCTGGCCGGCGTGGCGCATGTGCTGGAGACGGGCGCCAACGCGATTCACGTGGACCCGGCGTTGGGCTTGCAGGCGCGCAAGCCGATTGACCGGATGCTGGCGTTCACCGCGGCACTGAAGGCGGGGCAGCCGGTGGCTGGCCTGGTTCCCAACATCGGAGCGGCCTGACGGGCTGCTCGCCGAGTACATTCAGGGAATGAAGCGGAGGTCTTTGTGAAATACATCCTGATGTGCCTGTTGGCAGCACTTTCCAGCGGCTTCGCGCACGCCCAGGCTGCGCCGGTCCGCTCCCAGGGGCAAACCCTGTACCTTCCGGTGTACTCCCACATCTGGCATGGCGACACCACGTCCACCGGCATGCAGGCCAAGACCCTGGTTTCGGTCTCTGTGAGCATCCGCAATACCGACCTGACCAAGCCCATTCGCGTGGTGTCGGCGCAGTACTACGACACCGGTGGCAAGAAACTGCGCAACTATGTGCCCACGCCGCAAGTCATCGCGCCCATGGGCACACTGGAACTGTTTGTGCCCCGCAGTGACGACACGGGCGGTTCCGGTGCCAATTTCATCATTGTCTGGAAGGCCGACCAACCGGCCAGCCCACCGATGGTGGAAGGCATTCACGCCAACCTGCCGGCCGGGCGCTCCATTGCCTTCATCAGTTCGGCACGGGCATTGCCGGACGATTGAGCCCGGCCCGCGCGGGATTCCGGGCGCACGCCCCCCTCAGACCGGGGCCAGTACCGTTGGCAGCGCGGTGGCGGCGGTGTCGGGATAGTCCCGGCTGAAATGCAGCCCCCGGCTCTCGTGCCGGGCCTGGGCCGAGC
This sequence comes from bacterium, assembly GCA_030824095.1. Lineage (GTDB taxonomy): Bacteria > Pseudomonadota > Gammaproteobacteria > Burkholderiales > Burkholderiaceae_C > Allorhodoferax. The sequence goes on along the minus strand of JAVBYK010000153.1, from coordinate 412 downwards.
GCACGATGAGTTCGGCCACCTGCACCAGGTTGCGCAGCTCCAGCAAATCCCGCGTCACATGGAAGTGGGCGTAGAACTCCTGAATCTCACCTTGCAGCAGCGCAATGCGGTGCGAGGCCCGCTCCAGCCGCTTGTTGGTGCGCACGATGCCCACGTAGTCCCACATGAAGCGGCGCAGCTCGTCCCAGTTGTGGGAGATCACCACCGCCTCGTCGGCATCGGTCACGCGGCTGTCGTCCCAGGCGGGCAGCGCGGGCGCTGCAGCCAGCGGTGTGGCCAGGATGTGGGTGGCTGCCGCACGGGCGAACACCATGCACTCCACCAGCGAGTTGCTGGCCAGGCGGTTGGCGCCGTGCAGGCCGGTGTAGGCGGTTTCGCCGATGGCGTGCAGGCCGGCGATGTCGGTGGCGCC
>JAVBYK010000044.1 GCA_030824095.1 bacterium | reverse complement strand
TGCCGGAGGCGCCGGGCTTGACGCCGACGACTGCGCCGCCGGCCTTGGCGCCGTCAGCGCCCAGGACGTCGTTGGACAGCACGCCGGAGGCAGCCAGCACGGTGCTGGTGGTGCCTTCGCCAACGACGGATCCGGTATCCGCCGCGGCTGTGGGTGTACTATCGATAATCCGAATGATCAAGTTGCCAGCGTTGCTGCCACCACCGAGATCGTTGACGGTCAGGGCAATGGTGTCCGTGCTTTCCGTCGCGGCGGGCTGGTTGATCGCCGCCTTGAGTGTGTAGCTGTATGTCAAGGCGCCGGTGGCTGCGGCGTAACCGGTGAGGGTCAGCGTGCCTTCGCCGGTGTCAATGGCAATGGGCGTGGTGCCGAGGGTGCCCAGCTGTGTTGCCGTGACGGTTGTTCCGCCAACCATGATGCTGGCCAAACCATCGGGTGCAGTCACCGTGATGGCGCCCGTGGTGGTTTCGCTGGTGTTTCCCACCGTCAGTAACCCCACTTCGTTGACCGTCGCTTGGCCGGTTGCGGCGCCATTGCCATCCACAGGAACAATGGTCGGTGTGCCATCGGTGTGGCCGTTGATCGTGATGGTCAGAACCGCCGTTGTGGCATCGCCATCGCCGTCCGTCAGTGTGTAGGTGTAGCTGTCAGCCAGTGTCTGGCCGTCTTTCAGGCTATTGACAGCGGGCAAAGAGTTGTCGAGTGTGTAGGTGTAGTTGCCGTCGCTGTTCAGAACCAATGTGCCATAGGTCAATGTCACGCTGGCCGCTGTGATCGGCGCGGCATTGGCGTCCGTGCCAACGGTGTCATTGGTCAAAACCGAGCCTGTGACGGTGTTGGGTGCTGCGTCCTCGGCAATGGAGGCATTGTCGGCCACGGCAACCGGAACGCTCTTGACTGGCGTCGACGGAGTTGTGGGTGGGGGAGTGGGTACTGGAGTCGGCGTGGGAGCCGGTTCCGGCGTCGGCGCAGGGGTTGGTGTGGGCGCGGGAGTCGGTGCTGGCTCCGGTGTAGGGGTGGGGTCTTCGGCCGTGATCGCTTGAGTGGTCGATTGGGGTAGATCGATGGGCGCATCCACCGGCTGGTCGGTTCGTTCAAGCGAAAGGGACGTCAGGCCTTCCTGAATCCGCAAAAGGCGCACAAAACTGTGTGAGTCACTGCCGTCGCCACCGCCCAGGCCCGCAGCGGTTGACTCCAATTGGGTGGACAGGTCTCCACCCGACGCAATGATTTTGGCAACTTCCGCGGAACCGCTGTTGAGGTCTGTCAGGGCTGCTTCTGTCTTGTCACTAGTGGCTGTTCCCAGCAGGGTGCTGTCAATCAGAAGCTCTCGGCCCGATGCCACGATCAGGGGTTGCCCATTCGGGAGCGCTAGTTCCAGGCGGGTTCCGTCCTCGGTGATGATCTGCTGACCTTCCTGAACCTCATCTCCTACTTTCAACGGGCGGCGATTGCCCTGCGCGTCGGAAAGCCAGGCCTTGCCCTGCAGAATCACAACAATGCCACGAGCCTGAGCGGAAATTTGATTGGTAGCCATGGGGAGTCTTTCAAGTACAGCAACACTAGATTGCCTTACTCTAAAGAACCTGACGGCCCCCGGCTATTGTCCTTGAGTACAGGTAAGGCGGCTCGGCCCTAATGAATCCCGTGAACCCGCAGCGCCAGCTGCAGCCGGTCTGTGATATTGAGTTTGACAAATACCGCACTCAGATGGGCTTTCACGGTCCGCTCGGAAATCCCGCATTGGCTGGAAATGGCCGCATTGGACGCGCCATTGGCGGCCAGGGTGGCAACTTCCACTTCGCGTTGTGTCAGCCCGGTGCTCCAGGCATCTTCCTTTGCCGGCTGCTCGGCGACGACCCGGTTGACATTTCGAAGCAGACGTTGCATCAGCGCTTTGCCAATCCAGATATGGCCGGCATCGACAACCTCCCTCACTTGTTTCAGCGTGCCTGCATCTGAGAAAGAGTGGCAATAGGCGGCACAACCGGCATCCAGCGCCGCCATAGCCTGTGCGTCATTCGGGCTGGAACTGGCGGCTATAACCCGCATCTGATCGCTACCCAGCGCGGCATGCCAGCAGGCGGCTTCCCAGGCGGGGAGTCCAGCCAGGGATAAATCAATCCATGCCATACATGGACGGTCTCCCGTGGCCAGGCGGAAAAAGTCCTCAATCTGGGTGAGAACGGTTTGATTGCCTTTGCCCAATACCTTTTGCCAGTGTGCAAGTAGCCCTTCGTCCCGCGTAACCAACAGTGTGTGCCAGGATTGCTTCATCTTTCCGTCATGGCCTTTTCCTTGGCTCTCAATATCGGTTTCATCAAGTATGCGAGGACTGACTTCTTGCCGGTAAGGATATCAACTTCAGCGACCATGCCTGGAATGATGGGAAATTTTTGTTGGCCGATGCTACTGGAAAGTGTGCGCACCCGAACCAGGAAAAACGCATTGCCTTTCTCATCCACAACCGTATCGGCGCTGATGTGCTCCAACGTGGCTTCCAGCCCGCCATAGGTTGCAAAGTCATAGGCGGTGAATTTCACCAGTGCCTTTTGACCGGGATGCAGGAAGGCAATGTCGCGCGGCAGCACCCGTGCCTCCAGCAGCAGGGCGTCATCAGATGGAACCACTTCCACGAGGTCCTTGCCCGGCTGTACTACCCCGCCAACTGTGTTGACCTTGAGCTGCTTGATGGTGCCATTGACCGGAGAGCGTATTTCCGTTTGCTTGACCCGATCTTCCAGTGCCGAGCTGCCTTCCAGCAGTGCATTGAGTTTGGCGTTGGTTTCACTGAGTTCGGATCGGGCCACGTTGCGGAAAGTCAGTTCAATCTCCTGTATCTTGCGGGTGGCCTCCGCAACGGCGGCTTCCAGTCTAGGGATGTCCGAATTGGCGCTGTCACGCTCCCCGCGGTAGCGTGCGACGTCTCGCTCCAGCCGCAAGAGTTCCACATCGGAGATGGCGCCAGATTTGGCCAGGGGCCGGGTCATTTCCAATTCTCGGGCGGTTAGCGCATAGCTCTGGGCGGCCTGCTCACGTTTTGCACGAACCGAAATCAATTCCTGGGACCGCTGCGAAGCCTGCTGTCGAGAAACGCCTATCGTGGCATCGAGTTCAGCCTTGCGGGACTCGTACAGGGCACGTTCCTGCTCCACAATTTCCGGGGCGTCGGCCATGACCTCATCAGGGGGCTGAAAGCGGGAGCCCTCCGCCAGCGCCTTCAGTCGCGTGGCCTTGGCCAGCAGGGATAGATACTGGGAGCGGTTCTCCCGCAG
>JAVBYK010000102.1 GCA_030824095.1 bacterium | reverse complement strand
AACCCGACCGCGCTGAGCAACTTCTTCCAGATGCTGGCGATCTTCCTGATCCCGGCGGCACTGTGCTTCGCCTTTGGCATCGAAGTCGGTGACAGGCGCCAGGGGTGGGCCGTGCTCGCCGCCATGACCGTGCTGTTCGTTGCCGCGGTGCTGGTGATCACGCCGGCCGAGCAGGCGGGCAATCCGCTGCTCAATCCCCTGGGGGTCGATCAGGCCGCCAGTGCCCTGCAATCCGGGGGCAATATGGAGGGCAAGGAATCCCGCTTTGGCATCAATGCCAGCAGTCTGTTTGCCACCATCACGACCGCCGCATCGTGTGGTGCCGTCAACGCCATGCACGACTCGCTGACACCCATCGGCGGCATGGTGCCCATGGTGATGATGCAACTGGGCGAAGTGGTGTTTGGCGGCACCGGTACGGGCCTGTACGGCATGCTGGTGTTTGCCATTCTGGCCGTCTTCATCGCCGGCTTGATGATTGGCCGCACACCGGAATACCTGGGCAAGAAGATTGAATCGCACGAGATGAAGCTCACCTCCGTGGCAATTCTGGTGACCCCCATCCTGGTGCTTGTCGGTACCGCCATCGCGGTGATGACGGACGCCGGCCGGGCCGGCATTGCCAACCCCGGCGCGCATGGGTTCTCGGAAATTCTCTACGCAGTGACTTCGGCCGCCAACAACAACGGCAGCGCCTTTGCTGGCCTGTCCGCCAACACGCCCTTCTACAACGTCCTGCTGGGGCTGGCCGTGTGGTTGGGCCGATTCGGCGTGATCGTGCCGGTGCTGGCCATTGCCGGTGCCCTGGCCGCCAAAAAGCGCCTGCCGGTGACGGCCGGCACGCTGCCAACGCACGGCCCCCTGTTCGTCGTGCTGCTGATTGGCACGGTGTTACTGGTCGGGCTGCTGAACTACGTACCCGCACTGGCGCTGGGACCCATGGTGGAGCATCTGATGCTCTGGGCCGCGCAATGAGGAACCCATTCCTGGACAACACGCTATGAAAACAACTACCTCGCTGACGCTTTTCGACCCGGTATTGGTCAGGCCCGCCATTCAGGCATCGTTCGCCAAACTCAACCCCCGTGCGCAATGGCGCAACCCGGTGATGTTCGTGGTCTACCTCGGCAGCATTCTGACCACGCTGTTGGGATTCCAGGCGACCCAGGGCAACGGGGATGCCCCTGCCTGGTTCATCTTCACCGTGGCCCTGTGGCTGTGGTTCACGGTGCTGTTTGCCAACTTCGCCGAAGCGCTGGCCGAAGGCCGCAGCAAGGCACAGGCCGCGTCCCTGCGCAGCCTGAAAAAAAGCACCTGGGCCAAGAAGCTCAGCGAACCGGTGCATGGTGCCGCGTGGTTGCCGGAGCAGGCGGAAAACCTGCGCAAGGGCGATGTGGTCCTGGTCGAAGCCGGTGACATGATCCCCGTGGACGGCGAGGTCATCCAGGGCGTGGCCACGGTGGACGAGAGCGCCATTACCGGCGAATCGGCACCCGTGGTGCGCGAGTCCGGGGGCGACTTTGCATCGGTTACAGGTGGCACCCGCGTGCTGTCGGACTGGCTGGTGGTGCGCATTGGCGTCAATCCCGGCGAGTCCTTCCTGGACCGCATGATCAGCATGGTCGAAGGTGCCAAGCGCCAGAAGACCCCGAACGAAATTGCGCTGACCATTCTGCTGGTCGCGCTGACCATCGTGTTCGTGGTGGTCACCGTCACGCTGCTGCCTTACTCGCTGTTCAGCGTGCAGGCGGCCCAGTCCGGTAGCGTGGTCAGCATCACGGCGCTGGTGGCCCTGCTGGTGTGCCTGATCCCGACCACCATTGGCGGTTTGCTGTCTGCGGTGGGTGTTGCCGGCATGAGCCGCATGATGCAGGCCAACGTGATTGCCACCTCCGGCCGCGCGGTGGAAGCCGCTGGCGACGTGGACGTGCTGTTGCTGGACAAGACCGGCACCATCACCCATGGCAACCGCCAGGCATCCAGCTTCATTGCGGCGCCGGGTTTTACCCCATCGCAACTGGCAACCTGTGCCGCGCAGGCCTCCGTGGCCGATGAAACCCCCGAGGGCCGCAGCATCGTGGTGCTGGCGCAGCGCCTGGGCAAGATCGAAGCGCTGGTTGGCGAGACCGTGGAAGTGCCCTTTACGGCGCAAACCCGCATGAGCGGCGTGGATGTCACGCAGCCGGACGGCAGCATTCGCCAACTCCGCAAGGGCGCGGTGGATGCGGTGCGTCGCCATGTCGAGGTCCTGGGTGGCACGCTGCTGGCAGACCTGGTCCGCGCCTCGGATGAGGTCTCCCGCCGGGGCAGCACGCCCTTGGCCGTGGTGGATGGCAAGGTCGTGTTGGGCATCGTGGAACTCAAGGACATCGTCAAGACCGGTATCAAGGAGCGCTTTGGCGAGTTGCGCCGCATGGGCATCAAGACGGTGATGATCACCGGCGACAACAAGCTGACCGCCGCTGCCATTGCGGCGGAAGCTGGAGTCGATGACTTCCTGGCCGAAGCCACTCCCGAAGACAAGCTGCGCCTGATCCGCGAGTACCAGGCCGAGGGCCGCCTGGTCGCCATGACCGGCGACGGCACCAACGACGCGCCCGCCCTGGCCCAGGCCGACGTGGCCGTGGCCATGAACAGCGGTACGCAGGCCGCCAAGGAAGCCGGCAACATGGTGGACCTGGATTCCAACCCCACCAAGCTGCTGGAAGTGGTGGAGACCGGCAAGGCCCTGCTGATGACACGCGGCTCGCTGACCACGTTCTCCATCGCGAACGACGTGGCCAAGTACTTCGCCATCATCCCGGCGATCTTTGTGACCACCTATCCGCAACTGGCCGCGCTCAACGTCATGCAACTGGGCAGTTCGTCGTCGGCCATCCTGTCGGCGGTGATTTTCAACGCGCTGATCATCATGTTCCTGATCCCCCTGGCGCTCAAGGGCGTCAAATACCGCGCGGTGGGGGCCGCCGTGCTGCTGCGGCGCAACCTGTTGATCTATGGCCTGGGCGGCCTGATCGTCCCCTTCATCGGCATCAAGCTCATCGACATGGTGCTGGTCGCCATGGGACTCGTTTAAGCACGCAAAGGAATCATTTCATGTACACCAAATCTCTCACCGTTCTCTGCGTCACCCTGGCCTCCAGCGGAGTGTTTGCCCAGGCTGCAGCCGAGCCGGCATCGTCCCTGAGCTTCAACGTGGGCGTGGTCAGCGACTACCGTTTCCGCAGCGTGGCCCAGACGTCCTTCAAGCCCGCCTTGCAAGCCGGCGCTGACTTTGC
>JAVBYK010000515.1 GCA_030824095.1 bacterium | reverse complement strand
CGCCCATCTTGTGCGAGGCCAGCTCCACCTGCTTGAGCACCGTCATGCCGCCAAAGATGCTGGTGCGCTGGAAGCTGCGCGAGAGGCCCCGGCGGCGGCGCTCCACCGCGCCCAGCTGGCTGACATCCTCGCCATCCAGAATGACCTTGCCGCGGGTCAGGCGCCGGCGACCGGTGATGGCGTCGATGACCGTGGACTTGCCGGCGCCGTTGGGGCCGATCAGTCCGCGAATCTGCCCCTTCTCCAGGGTCAGACTGACACCGTCCAGCGCCTTGACGCCGCCGTAGTGGATGGCCACATCGTCGGCCTGCAATACGTAGTGGGTGGTCATACGACTTTCCTCTCAGTGGCCGGGCCATAGCGCAGGCGAATGCGCAACTGTTCGAGTGCGCCCACAATGCCGTGGGGGGAAAACACGATGACGGCAATCAGGGCCGTGCCCAGAATGGCCATGGAGTACGTGGCGTAGTCGCCCAGCAGGTCTTTCAGCAGGATGTAGACCATGGCCCCGACGATGGGACCGGTGGAGCGCTTGATGCCACCCACCACCACCATCACCAGGGTGATGCCCGACACGCTCCAGTGCAGACTTTCCGGGGAAACGAAACCGGAGTTCAATGAAGACAGCATTCCGGCAACACCGGTCACCATGGCCGACAGCGCGTACACCGCAGCGCGGGGCAGTGTAGTGGTGATGCCGATGAAGCGGGCACGCTCCTCGTTGTCACGAACCGCTTCGGTGATGGTGCCAAAGCGGGTGCGCAGAATGCAGTGCAGCGCCAGCGTGACCAGCACCATCACCACCCAGGCGATCAGGAACAGGGTGGCAGGCTTGAGCAAGGCGGCCTGCGGAAAGCCGAACAGCGTGGACGGCCAGTTGATGCTCATGCCGTCCGCCCCCCCCGTCAAACCGCGTGCGCGAGACGCCAGCAGATAAACCATCTGACCGATGGCCAAGGTCAGCATGCCGAAGGCGATGCCGGGCACGCGGACAATGATCAGGCCAATGGTGAAGGCGAACAGGCCGATGGCCAGCAACACCACCGGCATGGCCAGCTCGGCGGGCATCCAGTCCAGTGCCATGACCACTCCCATTCCGTAACCGGATGCGCCAAAGAACAGTGCATGCCCGAAACTGACCAGGCCGTTCTGCCGCAGCAGCACGCCCACGCCCGAGGCGAAGATGGCGTAGACCACGGCCTGTGTCAACACACCCAGCACATTGCTGGAAGGGGTGAATTGCGCGATGCCCAGGCCCAGCGCGATGGCGGCGAGCGACAGCATGGCGATACGTGTAAGCGTCATAGTGTGTTCTCTCCCATCAGGTCCGGCTGCCGGCCAGACCGGAGGGCTTCCAGATCAGGATGGCGATCATGAAAATGAAGGGCAGCAGCACTGACACCTCGGGCATATAGACCGCGCCAATGGCCTGCATCATTCCCAGCAGCAGGGCAGCGGCAAAGGCACCGGCCAGCGAACCCAGGCCGCCGATGACCACGACCACAAAGGAGTCGATCAGCACGTCCGAACTCATGTGCGGCGACAGCGACAGGAACGGCGCTGCCACCACCCCTGCCAAGCCCGCCAGGGCACTACCCAGGCCGACGACGGAGGCACTGATGAGGTCGGTATTGACGCCCTGCATGGATGTCGTGACCGGGTCGGTGCTGGCGGCGCGCACAAACAGGCCCATGCGGGACAGGCGCAGCCACAAGGTGAGGCCGATGGCAACCGTGGCCCCCACGGCAATCACACCGATGCGGTAGGCCGGCACCTCGTTGCCGAACAGGTTGACCGAAAAATTCAGCAGGTCCGGAGTGAACAGGGAGTAGTTGGCCTTGCCCCAGATGGCCACCACCACGTCTTCCAGAATCAGCAGCAGCCCGAAGGTGACCAGCATCACATTCAGCGGCTCGCGGTCCTGCAGGAGGCGAAAGCCATAGCGGTCCAGCAGTACGCCGACCGCCGCCATGACGGCGGGTGCCGCCACCAGCGCCACCCAAAAGTTGCTGTGCATGGCCACGGAATAGCCGATGTAGGCACCCAGCATGTAGAGGGCACCGTGCGCGAAGTTGACAACACGGCGCAGGCCGTAGATCAGTGCCAGACCCGAACTCATGATGATGAGCAGCGAGCCGTACACCAGACCATTGAAAAGGTTGATGGTCAGCATGGAAATGCTTTCGGGGGTTGGGGGTCAGTCTCGGCGCAGCAGTTCGCGGCCGATGATGAGTTGCTGCACCTGGGTCGTGCCTTCGTACAGGCGCAACAGGCGCACGTCGCGGTAGAAACGCTCCACCGGGTATTCATTGATGTAGCCGGCGCCACCGTGCACCTGAACACCCCGGTCCGCCACGCGGCCCACCATCTCGGTGCAGAACAGCTTGGCGCAGGACACGCGCATGGACACATCCGCATCCGACACATGGGCGGGTTTGGCGTCAAAGCGCTTGGCCACGTCCTGCACCAGCGACCAGCCGGCCAGCAGCTCGGCCTGGCTGTCGGCCAGCATGGCCTGGATCAGCTGGAATTCGCCAATCGCCTTGCCAAACTGCTTGCGCTCGCGGGCATAGCGGGTGGCTTCGTCCAGAATGCGCGACGCGGTGCCGCAGGAGACCGCCGAGATGTTCAGACGCCCCCGATCCAGCACCTTCATGGCGGTCTTGAAGCCTTCGCCGGGAATACCGCCAATGATGTTGGCAGCGGGAACCCGCGCGTTCTCCATGATCACGTCACAGGTCATGGTGCCGCGCTGGCCCATCTTCTTGTCCTTCTTGCCAAGCTTGAGGCCCGGTGTATCGGCAGGAACGATGAAGGCCGAGATGCCACCGGCACCGGGGCCACCGGTGCGCGCCATCAACGTGAAGGCGCCGGCGCGCGGCGCGTTGGTGATGAAGCGCTTGGTACCGTTGAGCACATAGTGGTCGCCATCCAGCTCGGCGCGGGTCTTGAGCGACGCGGCGTCGGTGCCGGCATCTGGCTCGGTCAGTGCAAACGACATGACCAGCTCGCCACTGGCAACCTGGGGCAGGTAGTGCGCCTTCTGCTCGGGCGTGCCGTCCATCAGAATGCCCTGCGAGCCGATGCCGATGTTGGTGCCAAACACCGAGCGGAACGCCGGCGCCGTGCGGCCCAGCTCGTAATTGACCAGCACCTCCTGGCTCACCGACAGGCCGATGCCGCCGAACTCTTCGGGCACGGTCAGGCCGAACAGGCCCATTTCCTTCATGTCCTCGACGATGTCGGCGGGTACCTCGTCGTGCTCTTCGAGGTGGTTCTCGGCCGG
>JAVBYK010000269.1 GCA_030824095.1 bacterium | reverse complement strand
GAGCGGCCACATCTATCGTTGAAAATGCAAACGCCCGATGGGGTGCATCGGGCGTCATTGGCCGGAATCCTCCGGCTTGAATCACCGTCCCAGGTGTCAACCTAATTTAGGACGGTTCAGTGCCACAGCGACATTTTTCCCTGTGGTGGCTGGCTTGGAGTACAGTGGAAATTCCCGGAGGAGACAGTCATGTATTTTTTAGGTTTGGGTCTGATCTTGCTGACCATGAAGTTCATGGAGTTTGGTCCGGTTGCAGCATGGGACTGGTGGGTTGTTCTGGCCCCGTTCGGTATGGCGGTCGCGTGGTGGGCCTGGGCCGATGCGTCCGGCTATACCAAGCGCAAGGCCATGGAGCGCGAGGATGTCCGCCGCAAAGACCGCATTGAGCGCAGCCGTGAAGCGCTGGGCATGCTCAGCAGTAAAAACCGCCGCCGCTGAAGTCTGAAGGCCCCTCTTGTTGGAGGGGGTCCCGAAAAGCCATGGGAACCGGGTTGCTGCACCGCAGGCAGGCACAATACCGTTCATGCTGATACACCCCCAAATCGATCCCGTGGCCCTGCAAATTGGGCCGGTTGCCGTGCACTGGTACGGACTGACTTACCTGGCCGCCTTTGCGCTGTTCATGTTTCTGGGCAGTCGGCGCCTGCGCCACGCGCCCTATGCCGGCATGCAAGGCTCCAAAGCCTGGGCCTACCGCGATGTGGAGGACATCCTGTTTATGGGGGTGATGGGCGTGGTGCTGGGCGGGCGCATCGGCTACTGCCTGTTCTATAAACCAGCCTATTACCTGGCGCATCCCCTGGAAGTGCTGTATGTCTGGCAGGGCGGCATGAGCTTCCACGGCGGCATGCTGGGGGTGATTGCCGCCATGGTCTTGTATGCGCGCTCGCGGCAGAAGCCGTTCTGGCAGGTGGCCGATTTTGTTGCGCCTTGCGTGCCAACGGGGCTGGCCGCTGGGCGGGTCGGCAATTTCATCAATGGCGAGTTGTGGGGGCGTCTGGCCGATCCCAGCCTGCCCTGGGGCATGGTGTTCCGTGGGGCAGGGGACTTGCCACGCCACCCATCGCAGGTGTACCAGTTCCTGCTGGAAGGGCTGTTGCTGTTTGTGCTGCTGTGGTGGTATGCCCGCACTGCGCCCAAGCAGGGGCAGGTCGCTTCGGCATTCCTGTTGGGCTATGGTGTGATGCGCTTTATCGCCGAATTCTTCCGTGAACCCGATGCCCACCTGGGCCTGCTGTCGCTGGGCATGAGCATGGGACAGTGGCTGTGCGTGCCGATGATCCTGGGTGGGGCGGGGCTGTGGTGGTGGGCACAGGTGAGGGCTCCACGATGACCAGGTCGGTTGTGCTGGAGATCACCGGCCCGCTGGCCGTGGTCGAGCTGTCGCACGCGGCCAAGTTCAATGCCATGTCGCGCAGCATGTGGCGCCAGTTGCGCGCCGTCTTCCACCAGATCCAGCAGGACGCATCCGTGCGCTGTGTGGTCATCCGCGGCAAGGGCCATTTCTGCGCCGGTGGCGATATTTCGGAGTACGCCGGCTTTCGCTTCCAGGAGCACAGCCTGCGTGCCTTCCATGAGGAGGATGTCTGGGGCGGCCTGCAGGCCATGCTGGACTGCGATGTGCCCATCATTGCGCACATCCAGGGCAACTGCATGGGCGCCGGCGTGGAGATTGCCAGTTGCTGCGATATCCGCATCGCCGGCGACACGGCCCGCTTTGGCGCACCGATTGCCCGGCTGGGCTTTCCCATGGCCCCGCGTGAGGCCGCGCTCGTAATGCGCGCCGTGGGCGAGTTGACTGCGCGGGAGATGCTGCTGTCCGCCGCCGTGCTGGATGCCACCGAGATGCACCAGCGCGGTTTTTTGAACCAGGTGGTGGGGGACGCCGCGCTGGAGGCCACGGTGGGTGCCTGCGTGGAGCGCATCTTGCCGCTGGCCCCCCAGGCTGCGCGACTCAATAAACAGGCTTTTAGGGCTCTAGCCCTCGTCCAATCTTCGCAGACAGCTACTGATTTGATAGCAACTGCCTACCGCTATGCGGATTCCGCCGAGCACCGTGAGGGCGTGCAGGCATTCACCGAGAAACGCAAACCGCGCTTTGAACCCTGACCCATGAAGAACCCGAACCTGTTTGCGGCCCTGCGCGCCGCCTTTCCTGCCGACCTGGACACCGTTGCCATAGAAACCGACAACGGCCTGTTCTACAGCTGGCGTGACCTGGACCGCGCCACTGCCATGCTGGCCAATCTGCTGGTCTCGCTGAAGTTGCCAGCTGGCACGCGCATTGCCGTGCAGGTGGAAAAGTCGGTCGAGGCGCTGCTGCTGTACCTGGCCACGCTGCGCGCGGGCTACGTGTTCCTGCCGCTGAACACCGCCTACCAGAGTGCCGAGATCGAGTACTTCATCGGCAACGCGGAGCCGGCCGTGGTGGTGTGCAGTTCCAGGCACTTTGGCTGGGTCAGCAAGATCGCCTTCAAAGCCGGTACCCAGCACGTGTTCACACTGGACGACGACCGTACGGGGTCGCTGCTGGCACGTGCCGCGCACTGCAGTGACCAGCATGTGCCAGCGATGTGTGGAGCGGACGACCTAGCCGCCATTGTGTACACCAGCGGAACCACCGGGCGCAGCAAGGGGGCCATGCTGTCGCACGGCAATCTGCTTTCCAACGCGCGGGTGTTGAAGGATTACTGGAACTGGCAGCCGGGCGATGTGTTGATGCACGTGCTGCCCATCTTCCATGTACACGGCCTGTTTGTGGCGGTGCATGGCGCGTTGTTGAACGGCAGCAAGATGCTGTGGTTTGCCAAATTCGACCCCAAGCGGGTGCTGGAGAAGCTGCCCCAGGCCACCGTGCTCATGGGTGTGCCCACGCTGTACGTGCGCCTGCTGGCCGAGCCCGGTTTGAATCGGGAGGCGGCGCGCGCCATGCGACTGTTCATTTCCGGTTCGGCACCACTCCTGATCGAGACCTTCAACGACTGGATTACCCGCACCGGCCACACCATTCTGGAGCGCTATGGCATGAGCGAGACCATCATGCTCACCTCCAACCCCTGCGGTGCCGATGCGCGCCATGGCGGGCGCCTTGAGCGCCGCGGTGGCACGGTGGGTTTCCCGCTGCCGGGTGTCGGCCTGCGTGTGCAGGACGATGCCGGCCATACAGTGGCCAATGGCGAGGTCGGTGGCATCCAGGTCAAGGGCCCGAATGTGTTCAGCGGCTACTGGCAGATGCCGGAAAAGACGAAGGAAGAGTTCACCGCGGACGGCTACTTCAAAACCGGCGAC